>NZ_CAMPPN010000011.1:0-176274 GCF_946900935.1 Stenotrophomonas sp. Marseille-Q5258 | reverse complement strand
GTGCACCCCGCTGCGCAGCACGGGGGCGCGATAGTGCATGTGGCCGCTGTCCCCGGGGGAAAGGTGGTGGGCCCCCAGCGGGTTGGTCCCCCCCCCGACAGTCGCGCCGCGTGCCCCCAGCGCCCCCAGCCCCTGCGTGCCTTCTTCACCGGGCACGAAGTGCGGGGAGATCAGCGGGGCTTTGGGGGGGGTACCCGCCAGTTCGGCCGAGAGCCGCGCGACCAGCCAGTCGCCCCGGTCGTCGCGGCGGTGTTTCATCGGCGGATCGGAGACGATCGCCACCTGGCGGGTCCAGTGCAGATCGACGGCATCACGGTAGTACGACTGCGCCTGCTGCGAACGCGCCACGCGTGCCAGGTAGGGCTTGGCGCCGTCCAGCCGCGCTTCGTGCTCGGACTGGCGCACCAGCAGGCGCAGCTGGGCCGGAGTGTAGAACGCCAGGGCCGCGATGGGGAGGGCGGTTTCGCTGTTCCAGTAGTCGTCGAAAATCATGTTGGCCTGCTGCACGGCCTTGCCGGCGACGAGCAGGTCCAGGTCGCGGAAATTGACGTCGGTGCGCGCGCTGAAATACTCCTCGCCGATATTGCGCCCACCAACGATGGCCACGCGGCCGTCGGCGATCCAGGACTTGTTGTGCATGCGGTGGTTGACGCTGAACACGCGTTGCACCATTTCCACCAGCCGCCACAGGCCATTGCGGTTGCGGAACGGGTTGTACAGGCGGATCTCGATGTTGGGGTGCTGGTCGAGCGCCATCATCAGCGCGTCCTTGTCCTGCGCGTTCATGTCGTCGAGCAGGATGCGCACGCGCACGCCGCGCTCGGCGGCCTGGTAGAGCTCGCGTGCCATCAGGTGGCCGATGAGGTCGTTCTGCCAGATGTAGTACTGCAGGTCCAGGCTGCGTCCGGCGTGCTGGGTGATCACCGCGCGCGCGGCGTAGGCATCCAGCCCATCGGCGAGGAAGGCCACGCCGGATTCGTCGGGGTGCTCGGCCTGCAGGCGTGACAGTTCGCGGTCGATCGCGGTCTGGCTGAGCTGGACTGGCAGCACCCGCGACGGGGTGCCAAGCGCCTTGGGCGTGAGGTGGTCGGCCAGCAGCAGGCCACTGAGCACCAGCATGACCAGGATCGCCACGAAGATGCCCAGCCAGCGCAGGAGCCGGCGCCAGAAGGGTGGTTTGTCGGTCATGCCCCGATCCTAAGCGGCCCGGCCGTGCAGCGCGAGTGCAGGCCGACCGGGGCCGGTCGATCAGAAGCGCTCGTCGGGGGCGAGGTAGCGCCACTGGCCGGGAACGAGCTTGCCCATCGCCACGCGTCCGATGCGCAGGCGGCGGACACTCACGACCTCCAGGCCGACCTGGCGGCACATGTCGCGCAGCTGGCCGGGATGTACCGGCTTGATGGCGAAGCGCAGGCGGGTTTCGTTCTGCCAGCTGACCTTGCACGGTGGCAGTGGCCAGTTGCGGAAGCTCAGGCCGTGCGCCAGGCGCTTCATGCCGTAGGGCACCAGCTCGCCGGTGACTTCCACCAGGTACTCCTGCTCCAGCGTGGCGCCGCGGTCTTTGAGGTGCGAGACGACCCGCCCGTCCTGGCTGACCACGACCAGGCCGCTGTCCTCGTCCGCCAGCGGCATGACCAGCTGCAGGGCGTGGAAATGGCGCTGCAGCAGAGTGACGCCGGTGGCGTCGAGTTCGCTGCGCGTGTCCGGGGTGACCAGGGCGCACAGTGCGTCGGCCGGCATGCCGGCGGGCTTGTGCAGCAGCATGCTCACCGTTTCGGCGCGGGTCGCTTCGGCGTTGTCACGCAGGACGATGACCTCGTCGGTGACCATCGCCTGGGGCTGTTCGACCACGCTGCCGTTCACGGTCACCCAGCCCCCCTCGATGTAGCGCTGGGCGTCGCCGCGTGAGCAGCCGATCAGCTGGGTCAGGCGTTTGTCGAGTCGGATCGGGTCGGTCATCGGGCAGGCAACGAAAAGCGGGAAGCGGGCGGGGAGTGTACTGGGTGGGGGCGGCCGGGCGTCAGCCGGCGGTACCGTCCAGGTGGGTGAGGTACAGCCGCAGGTCGAATTCCAGCTGGTGGTAATCCGCTTCCATGTGCGTGCAGAGCTGGTAGAAGGCCTTGTTGTGGTCCGATTCCTTCAGGTGCGCCAGTTCATGTACCACGATCATCTTCAGGAACGGGGCCGGAGCATCGCGGAACACCGTGGCGATGCGGATTTCGCGGCTGGCCTTGAGCCGGCTGCCCTGGACGCGCGAGACGGTGGTGTGGGTGCCCAGGGCGTGTTTGAGCACCTGCAGCCGGCTGTCGTAGATCACCTTGGACAGCGGGGCGGACTGGCGCAGGTAGCGGTCTTTCAGGTCCTGGGTGTAGTCGTACAGCTGGCGGTCGTTGCGCACGGTATGCAGGTCGGCGTAACGGCGCTGCAGCCACGGCCCCAGGCGGTCGCCCGCGATCAGCTCGCGCACCTGCTGCTGCAGGGCGTCGGGGTAGCCGGCAAGGTACTTCAGGGCGGTCACGGGGAGCGGTTGGGGTGGGGCGGGCAGACCAGTATGATGGCCCCCGGAATCCCGCAAAAACAGATGCAAGGCGTATGGCGAAGGCGAATCCCCTGCAGGAGCAGCTGCTCAAGGCCGGGCTGGTCAAGAAGTCCCAGGTCTCACAGGCCGCGCGTGAACAGGTCAAGGCCCGTCACGGCAAGGCCCCGGTTGCGCCCAGCGAAAGCCAGCGCGAGGCCGAACGGGCGCGCGCGGAAAAGGCTGAACGCGATCGCGCGCTGGAGGCCGAGCGCAAGGAAAAGGCGCGCGCCCAGGAACTGCAGGCGCAGGTGCGGCAGATCATCGAGACCAATAAGGTCAAGCGCGACGGGGAGATCGAATACCGCTTCAACGACGGTACCGTGATCCGCACTCTGCTGGTGAATGCCCTGCTGCGCAGGCAGCTGGCGTCGGGCGCGCTGGTCATCGTCCGCTTCGGCGAGGGCGTTGAGCTGCTGCCGCGCGCGGCGGCCGACAAGGTGCGCGAGCGCGATCCCGGCGCCATCGTGCTCGACAACGCCCAGCCGGGCAGCAGCGAGCCCAGCACCGGCAACGCCGACGACGACGCGTATTACGCGCAGTTCCAGGTCCCGGACGACCTGGTCTGGTAAGCGCGCCGGCAGTCCGGCAGCGTCGACCGCGGGTGGGGCCGCCCCCGTGCGTTCAGCCGCACGTTGGGCCCGGTCATGCGTGCGGGTCTATGCTGGGGGCCTGATACGGCATGGGAGACACAACATGGCGACAGGGTGGGCAGGCGACGGCGCGGTCCAGGACCAGATCGACGCCACGGTCGATGACGCCATTCAGCGCGCCCGCGCGCAGCTGGGGCAGGGCCCGGGGCTGACGCACTGCGAACACTGCGAGGCCCCCATACCCGAGGCGCGGCGCAAGGCCGTACCTGGGGTGCGTCTGTGCGTGCGCTGCCAGGAGGCGGACGACGCCGCACAGCACGACGGCGGCGGTTACAACCGCCGCGGCAGCAAGGACAGCCAGCTGCGCTGATCCGTGGGCATCACCCGTCGCCCTGGATGCCGCCGGGTGCCTGCGCCGGGTCGCGCCAGCGGCGCACCGTGCGCTGGAAGAACATGTTGTTGGGCACCTGCAGCACCGTGCCTTCATGGCCGCCGTCGGTTTCCTGCAGCGTGGTGTAGATCAGGTTGACGTCGATCACCCGGCCCTTCAGACCCGGCTTTTCACCGTTCTCCAGCACTTCGATGTAGTCGTGCAGGCGGAACGGCCGGGTGGTGAAGATCAGCAGTGTGCAGAAGATGTTGGACAGCACGCTCCATGCGGCGAAGAAGGCGACCGCGCCGACGGCGGCGAAGCCGGTGAAGGCCGTCCACAGCACGGTGGCCGAAACGCCGAGGATGTTCAGCACGGTGAGCAGCGCGGCGAAATAGACCACGAAGCCGGTGACCCGACGCGCGCCCATCACCATTTCCGGCGGCAGCGTGTAGTGCTCGCCAAGACGACGGATCAACCGGCGGCCAATCAGGCGCAGCAGCCAGGCGACGGCGATGGTCAGCAGAATCAGGCCGGCGGGCTCCACGTACTGCAGCCAATCGTGGGTCCAGGCGGGCAGGCGAACTTTCATGGGGGACACATTTCCTTGCGGGGTGCGGCAGACAAGGACCCATCTTAATGCGCGGCGATGCGCGCGGCCGCATGCCCGCTCAGGCCCAGCGCGGCAGGGCGACTGCCAGGTGCCGCAGCAGTGTGGAAACGCACTGTGGCGTCTGGCCGCCCGTCTGCACGCAGATGTCCGGATGCTCGTCCTGCAGGTGCAGCTGCACCGACCACGGACCGCCGGTCAGCGACCACGCCGCCAGCGACAACCACAATGCGCACGTACTGGATGACATGACAGTTCCTGATGGCCACCGGAGTGGAACACAGGCTTGGATGCAGCCAACGTCGAAAAGGTTTGAACATCCCGGTCGATGATGCGCTTAAACCTTTTCGGTGCCGGTGGCATCCAACGGATATGCTCGACGCCACCATGCCCGCTCCCCGCCTCGCCGACCCGGCCGACAGCGCCGACGACCACGCCCTGGTGCGTGCCGCCGTCGCTGGTGACATGGGCGCGTACGAACGCATCTACCGACGCCATGCGCCGCGTCTGAACGCGGTGCTGTGGCGGCTCTGCGGTGGCCACGCGGCGCGCGCCGAGGATGCGCTGCAGGAGACCTTCCTGCAGGCGTGGCGCGCGTTGCCCACGTTCCGCTTCGAGAGCAGCCTGGGTACCTGGCTGCACCGGATGGGCGTCAATGCGGCATTGATGGAACTGCGCGGGCGCGCCGGCGCAGATGCCCTGGAAACCGGCGAGGACAGTGCCGATGCAATGGCGGCGCTGGTGGCGCCCGACCGCTGCGCGGGCACTGTGATGGACCTGGAGCGCGCGCTGGAAACCCTGCCGCCGCGTGCGCGCGCGGTACTGGTGCTGCACGATATCGAGGGCTGGAAACACCATGAAATCGCCGATCAGCTGCAGATGGCGGTCGGCAGTTCCAAAGCCCAGCTGCACCGTGCGCGCGGTCTGTTGCGCGCACGCCTTGGAGAATCCGCATGAACGAACATGACGACCTGAGCGCGCGCCTGCGGGCGCTGCCCGACCAGCGGGTGCCCCCGGCACGGGTGTGGCAGGGTATCGCCGCGCAGCTGCACGAGGAGGCGCAACTGCGCCGCCTGGATGCGGTGCCGGCTGCCGTGCCGGCCGATGCGGTCACAGCAGAGAGGGCACGGCGCCGGCCACGGCGCTGGGCGCTGGGCGTGGGGCTCGGCCTGGCGGCGGCACTGGCGGTGCTGGTGGTGGTGCCGATGCCGACGCCGCATACCCCGCCGCCGTCGATGCTGCAGCGGCAGGCCGATGTCCTGGCCGGTGAGTACCAGCAGGCGATGGCGGCGTTGCCGGCGGCCACGTTGCCCGGCGACTACCAGCCGGCGCTGCACGAACTCGATGCCAGCGCGCGCAGCATCCGCGCGGCCATCGCCGAGAATCCGCGCTCGGGCTATCTGCTCGGGCAACTGCAGCGTACCTATGCGCTGCGGCTGGAACTGACCCAGCAGGCGGTGATGGCCGCCACTGGCATGCCCACATGAAGGAGAATCCGATGCGTACCCTGTTGCCGTTGAGTGCCACCCTGGCGCTGTTGCTGCCGTTGGCGGCGCTGGCCGATACCCACGTCGACGAGCGCCATCCGCTGGCGGCGGGCGGGCGGGTGGAAGTGAGCAATATCGCCGGCAAGGTCACCGTACGCGGCTGGGACCGCAACGAGGTGGCGCTGAGCGGTTCGATGGCCGACGGGCTGACCCTGAAGCAGGACAAGAGCACCAACCGCGTGCGCTGGGAAGTGGTCTACCCGCGCAACAGCAACACCCGGGGCGGTGCCACGCTGACGCTGCGCGTACCGCGTGCGGTGGAGGTGCAGCTGGGCACGGTGAGCGCCGATATCGACGTGTCCGAGGTCGATGTGCGTCGCCTGCAGGCCAATGCCGTCAGTGGCGACATCGCGGCAGCGGGACGCAGCGGCGAGACCACGCTGGGCACCGTCAGCGGTGGCATCCGTTCACGCGTGCAGACGCCACGGCTGGAGGTGCGCGCAGTCAGCGGCCAGGTGCAGGCCGGCGGCGGCATCAGCGGGGAGATCACGGCAGAAACGGTGTCCGGCAGCATCCGTGTGGAAGCCGAACGCGTACAGCGTTTGAGCGCTGAAGCGGTGTCGGGGAGCGTGGACGTGGCCGTGGGCGGTCTGGCGCCGGGCGGCAAGGTCGCGCTGCAGACAGTCAGCGGGTCGGTCGGGCTGGCACTGCCGGCGATGGTGTCGGCGCAGTTGAACGTGAAAACGTTCAGTGGTGGCATCCAGTCCGACGCGGGAAAGGTGGAACGGCCGCGCTATGGTCCGGGCCGCAGCCTGGATACGCGTCTGGGCGGCGGTGACGGCGACGTCTCGATCAATGCCCACTCGGGCAGCGTGCGGGTCACGCTCCGCCGCTGAGTCGTGCGGCCACCGCACCGGCCAGGGCCGGTGCGGTCGGCTGCGAGGTCAACCGGCTTTCTTCAGCGCCAGGGTGTTGCCCAGCACTTCGATCTTGCCGCCGCCCTTGCGGAAGGCAGCCAGGTCGGCAGCGATGCTGGCGCTGCTGACGGCGGTGTTGGACCCTTGCTTGCGGTCGACGCGAACGGTGTTGCCTGCCTTGGGGGAGGTCTTTGGCGTACGGGCCATGGATGCTCCTGCTATGGGTGGATCGGTGAAAAAAGCGTCGACAGATCGTGCTGTTGTCGACGGTAGTCCTGCCGCACGGTGCGGCAGTCATCGCCGCCCATCGAAAACTGGCGGCAGATCGCGGGGCGCTGCGAATAGATCGTGCAGCGCAGATGGTAGGGGTCGATCGCGGCACACCAGCCTTCGTCGTTGCGCGCCATCACGGTGCGGCCCAGTTCGTCGGTATCCAGCAGATGGCCGGGAACCGCGTCGTCGGGCATCACCGTGACCGAGAGCCGGCAGCACACCGCGTCGCAGCGGCGACAGTCGATGGGGTCCGGTTCGGCTACGATGGAAGGGGCTGGTGAAGCCAGGCGTTCGCCCAATGGAATCTCTCTTGGCGGCTCGGGGCAGTGCGTGCTGGGAACGAGCCGGATCGCAGCGTAAAAACGATCCCGGCGCCACAGGACGGGTCCACGGGGCGGCAGCATCGACAGAGACAGTGGCCTGGATCAGGCCCGGAAGGTCATGCGCATTGCGCATTGAAGCCGAAAGATGATAGCGCTTTCGGCGTAACGTTTTGTTAATGCGCGCGCTTCACGCGGCGAAAGCCTTGTGCGACAAGGGCTCCGGCGGCCTGGTGCGGCCCGCCTCAGCCGGCCACTGACGGTTCCGCCGCCGCCCATGCCAGGCCGTGCACCACACCGAAGGACGGGTTGCCGCGCACCAGGGTGGCACCGGGGAAGGCGGCGGCGACGGCCTGCTGCAGGTAGCCGGCGCGCGACATGCCGCCGGTCAGGAAGACCGCCGCCGGATCGTGGCCGATGTCAGCGCGGACCTGCGCCAGCAGGCCGGCCAGTTCACCCATGTAGCCGCTGGCGGCCGCTTCCAGGCGCGGAGCGTCGACGTCCACGGCCAGGTCGCGTTCGATGAAGTCCAGTGCGCTGCGGTGGCCCGGTTCGCTGCTGAGGGCAATCTTGCAGCGCTCCACCTCGCGGTACAGGCGCGCGGTGTTGCCGGTGTCCTGCAGGGCCTGCAGGCGCTTGCCGAACGGGGCGTCGACGTCGCGGTAGTCATGCTGGCGGAAATCGCGCTGTCGGGTCATGTCCTGCACCATCGCCGCCTCGACGTAGTGGTGGGTCGGTACGCGGGTGATGTTGCGGCCGAACAGCGGCATGTAGCCGCCCAGGCTCAGGGCCAGGTCGATGTCGGTACCGCCGCGCGCGATACCCCAGGCGCGGTGGATGCGCGGCGCCCGGGGGCCGCCGACGCGGGCGTGTGCGACATCGGTGGTGCCGCCGCCGATGTCCACCACCACCGCATCGTGTTCCTGCGTGCTTTCGGCGTGGTAATGCATGGCCGCCGCCGCGGGCTCCTCGAGGAAGTCGACGCTGTCGAAGCCGGCGGCGATCGCTGCGCTGTGCAGGATCTCCAGGGCCTGTGCGTTGCCTGCCTCGCCGATCGAACTGCGGAACTGCACCGGGCGGCCGAGCGTGGCGGTGCGCACCGGCGTGTCGAACTGACGCGAGGCGGTCAGACGGATGTGTTCCAGGATGTGGGTGGCGATACCGGTGATGGTCTGCCGCGCGCGCGGATGCAGGTTGTAGCCCAGCATCGATTTCGGGCTCTGCACGAGGTTGCCCTCGTTCTCTTCGAAGTAGGCTTCCAGCGCATCGTCGCCGTACACGGCGTTCTGCAGCAGGGTGGTCGAACTGAGCGGTGCGCGCATCTGCTCTTCCATCCACTGCCGCCGCACCACCCGCAGCGCCTCGCGGCGCAGCGCGTCGTGCGGCCGTTCCTGGCCCGCGGCGCGGGCGTCGCGCGCTGCCGCGTCGACCAGGCGGGCCAGTTCGTGCTCCAGCGCCGGCGTCAGCTCGAAATCGTTGGGGTCACGCATGACCTCGGGGAAGTACACCGTGGTCCGGAACTGCTGCGCCTGCCCGAACTGGATCGGGACGACCTTGCCGTCGACCACTGCCGCGGCGGCGGAATTGCTGGTGCCAAAGTCGATGCCGATTTTCATGCGGGAGGGCCGGGCCGGTGGTCAGGGGGCGCGCACTGTGCGGCAAGGCGCCCGCCGGCGCAAGGGCGCTGGGGCAGCGGGTGCCACCGGGAGGCTACAATAGTGATCGTTGAATGCCCGAGGTTGTCCCGATGTCCGCTGTTCCCGCCTGCCCCCAATGCACCCTGGAAAATACCTACGCCGATGGCGCGCTGTGGATCTGTGCCGACTGCGGCCACGAGTGGACCGCCGGCGAAAGCGCCGGGCAGGCGCTGGTCGTCCGCGACAGCAACGGCAATGCGCTGGCGGCCGGTGACACGGTCACGGTGATCAAGGACCTGAAGGTCAAGGGGTCCTCGATCCCGCTCAAGCAGGGTACGGTGATCCGCAACATCCGCCTGGTCGATGACGACGCCGAGCACATCGAAGGCAACTCGGACAAGATCAAGGGCCTGGTCCTCAAGACCTGCTTCCTCAAGAAGGCCTGATCGCGGCGGTCATCGCGCCTGCACGTTCTGCAGGCGCCAGCGGTTCAGACTGTCCAGCTTGGCCTGGTAGCGCTGCTGCAGCGCATCCCCGCCCAGCGCCCGCGCCCGCTGCATCTCCTCGCCGGCATGCTGCGTATCGCCGACCATGAAGTAGGCGCGGGCCAGGCCGAAGTGGAACTGGTGCGCTTCCTCGTACAGGCGCACGGCGCGTTTGTAATAGCGTATCGCCTGCGCATAGTCCTGCTTCTTCTCCGCGTCGGCGCCCAGCATGTACTGCACGAACGGGTCGCGACGGTGCACCAGCGCCAGCCGGCGCGACAGCCGCTCGGCCTCACGCGTGTCGCCCATGCGGGTGTACAGCGTGCTGGCGTTGGACAGCGCCGCGGCATGCTGCGGCGCGTAGCGCAGGGCGGATCTGAAGTCGACCACGGCGGCCTGCAGGCGGCCTTCGCGCGTGTCCAGCACGCCCAGGTTGTTCCACCCCGAGGCGAACTCCGGTGACATCTGCAGCGATTGGCGGAAGTAGGCGCGTGCCAGGACCAGGTCGCCGGCGGCCATGCGGGCGGCGCCGCGGTTGTTGTAGAAATGCGCCAACGCACGTTCGCGGGTGATCTGCCTGGGGCCCTCGCGGTCGTACAGCACGTTGCGGTCCAGATCGACGACCGCGCTGCGGCCGCCCAGGTTGACGCCCGCATTGACGTGGCCAACGCTGTAGATCACGCCCTGGTCCTGGTACCAGGACACCACCTGGTTGACCTCCTGCACGTGCGCATCGATGCCGGCCTCGCGGGCCAGGCTGACGAACAGCAGGGTGAAGGCCAGGCAGTTGGCCCGCCGGGTTTCCCAGGTCTCGGCCACAGTGAGGGTGGCGTCGGCGTCGTAGCCCAGGTTCATGCCCTGCGCATCGAAGATCAGGGTGATCAGGCGTTGCAGGCGCTGCTCGCGCGACAGCGACGGGGTGATCACGCGCGCGTGCAGCAGGGCCAGCAGCGCCGGCGGGATGGCCATGACCTGGTCCGGGCTGGGGATCGGCCCGGTGGCCACGACCGACACCGGGGGCAGGGGGGTGGCAGCCGGCGGCGGCGCCGTTGCGTCGGCGGCGACGGCCAGCCCGGGCACGGCCAGGGCCAGGCTCAACAGCAGGGCGGTGCTACCGGTCATGGCGGTCTCCTCGCAGCAGGGCTGGGGCCAGTCGCCGCCAGTCTATGCCCGGCGTGGGCGGTGCGCACGCCGCTCATCGGCGTATCCGGCCATCCACAGCCGGTGTGGATGGGCACCGGGTAAAGGTGTGGATAACCGTCGGCGGCGCCTGCGCCGCAAGGGCGTCACGAGGGTGGTGAAAAAAACGCCGGGCGCAGGGACGGGCACGGGGTTGCCAGCGCCTGCGCGCCGGCCAATCATGGTGCATGCGCTTTGAACCGATTCCGCTGCCGCCTGCCCAGCTCGCCGAGCTGGAAGCCCGCTACACCGAGCCGCCACGGGCGTACCACAACTTCGCGCACGTACAGGCGGTGCTGCGGCACTGCCTGACCGTGGCCGTGGACGGCCCCGGCTGGCAGGCGCCGGCCGAAGTGCAGCTGGCCGCGCTGTATCACGACGCGATCTACGACGCCGGGCGCAGCGACAACGAGGCGCGGTCGGCGGAGCTGGCCCGCGAGGCGATCGCGCGCTGGCTGCCGAAGCAGGGCATCGATGTCGAACGGGTGGTGCAGCTGATCGAACTGACCGCGCGCCACGGCACGCTGGCTGCGTCGGACGTGGATGCCGAGGCCGCGTTGTTCCTCGATTGCGACATGGCCATTCTCGGCGCACCGGCGCCGGTCTTCGACGCCTATGACCGTGGCATCGCAGAAGAGTACGCCGGTCACGTGCCCGGCTTCCTGTTCCGCATGCAGCGCAAGCGGTTCCTGCGGAAGGTGCTGATGAAGCCGCGGATTTTCCTGAGCGACTTTTTCCACCAGCGTCTGGACGCACCGGCGCGGTCCAACCTGCGGCGGCTGCTTGAGCGCTGAAGGTCGCGGGCTACACTGACCGGCACACCCGTTGCCTGGTCGTCCGCACGATGTCTGCGCCTGCTTGTGATCCCACCGACCCCGACCCCACCGATCCGCGTCCGCGACCGCCGGAAGAGCCGGGGCCCAACGAATGCTGCGGCAGCGGCTGCCCGCTGTGCGTGCTGGATATGTACAGCGATGAGCTGCAGCAGTACCGCGCCGCATTGGCCGCCTGGAAACTGCGCCATCCGGAGGTGCCGTGAGCCGGCCGGTGCGACCGTCCCCGCGCTGGCAGGGGGCGTTCGCGCAGGTGGCCATCCTGGCGCTGCTGCTGTTCGTGGCGACCGCGGTCTGGACGCAGGTCGCCCGTGACGACCTGGATTGGGTCCGCGCCACATTGAGCCTGTATCTGCACGGCCCCTGGGGCCTGGCCCTGCGCAGCGCCTACTGCATGCTGGCGATCGCGATCATGCTGCTGGCCATGTCGCTGCACGCCGGCAGTGGCTCGCCGCGCCGCAGTGCGGCGGCCCCGATGCTGTTCTGCGTGGCCGGGGTGGGGCTGATGGGCGTGGCGATCGGCGACAGCTGGCTGCCTGCGCATGCACCGCTGCTGGCGCCGCTGGTACACGGCATCGCCGCCAATACCGCCTTCCTGTGCGCCAGCGTGGCGATGCTGCTGCAGAGCTGGTACCTGCGTGCCGATCCTCGTTGGTCGCGCTGGGCGGGCGCGGCCTGGGGCTGGGCCTGGCTGAGCTTCGTTCTGCTGTGGCTGCATGTGCTGTGGCGCGGGCCGCCGCGCGGTGCCGGGCAGAAGGTGGTGATCGCGGCGCTGGTGGCCTGGCTGCTGGCGGTTGCCTGGCAGCAGTGGCGGCAGACCCGCGTGCAGGCCGCTCCGGCGCGGCGCTGAGCGCTGCGGCCAGTCTGTGTACATGCCCTTGGCCGGCGACCGGCGTATCGTGTGGCGCATCTATCCGAGGATGCGAGACGATGCGGCGAGCCGCGTGGGGGAAGGTGCTGGCGCTGGTGATGGTGGGCACGGCGGCAACGGCCGCGGCCACGCCGCCACGGACAGTCAGTCACGGTCGATTCCAGGACACCCCGGTGTACCTGCCCGAGGGCCATCCGCAGCGGGTGGTGGTGTGGTTCGACGGGGGCCGTGACCCGGGCCGCAGTGCCGCGCGCGTGGCCGCGCTGCGCGCGCAGGGCGCGCTGGTGGCCGTGGTCGATGTGGCCCGGCTGCGCCGCAGCGTGGCACGTGATGGCGGTGGCAGCTGCGGTTTCGGTGCGGGCGATGTCGAGAATTTCTCGCGCTGGTTCCAGGCGTACCTGCAGTTGCCCGGGTACCACCTGCCGCTGATCGGCGGGGATGGCGAAGGCGCCGAGTTGGCTTACGCGGTCGCCGCGCAGGCCGATACGCAGGTGTTCGCCGGCCTGCTGACCACCGACTTCTGTCCGGATGGCGCGCGCGAACGCATGGTCTGCGGAGCGGGCGTCAGCCACGGCCGCCTGCAGCCGACCGAATTGAGCTTCCCGTGGTTGAATGCCGCAGGTGAGGCGCATTGCCGCGCCGGTGATGCGGGGGTGTTCCTGCGCCGCGTTGCGATGGCCCGACCGTTCCAGCGCACCGCGAGCGGCGACGCCTTGCCCGGTCTGCTGGCCGCCGCGCAGGTGCTGGGTGCGCAGCAGGGTGTCAGCCTGGCGCCGCCGCCGGATGACCTCAAGGGCTTGCCGGTGGTGGAGGTGCCGTCGTCCAAGCCCGGTGACACGCTGGCCATCTTCGTGTCCGGTGATGGCGGCTGGGCGGGGCTCGACAAGGAAGTGGCCGCGGCATTGAGCGATGCGGGGGTGTCGGTGGTGGGCGTGGATTCGCTGCGCTATTTCTGGAGCGAACGCACGCCGCAGGGCTTTGCCCGCGACCTGGAGCGCATCGCTGCGCACTATCGCCAGCAATGGCAGCGCCAGCGCGTGGTGCTGATCGGGTTCTCGCAGGGCGCGGATGTGCTTCCGGCCGCGATCAATCAGCTGTCGCCGGCCACGCGCGACAGCCTGGGGATGATTGCGTTGATGTCGGTGGGGCGGAAGGCCGACTACGAGTTCCACGTCAGCAACTGGCTGGGCGGTGGCGGTGACGGCCTGCCGATCGCCCCCGAAGTGGCGCGCCTGCCGCCGGGGAAGACGCTGTGCCTGTATGGCGAAGACGATGGCGACGCGTTGTGTCCGGCGTTGCCGCCGGGCAGCGCGCAGGTGATCCGGTTGCCCGGGGACCATCACTTCAAGGGTGACTACGACCGCCTGGCACAGACGCTGCTGGCGCATCTTCCGGCGCGGTAGCTGGGGGAGAGCCGACCGTGGGTCGGCTATCGCGCGCAGCGCGCGGGGTGTCGGTGGCGGTGCGGAGAGCAGCCGGGCAGAGCCCGGCTCTACGGGCATGCGTGGGGGTGACCTGGCAGGGGGAGAGCCGACCGTGGGTCGGCTATCGCGCGCAGCGCGCGGGGTGTCGGTGGCGGTGCGGAGAGCAGCCGGGCAGAGCCCGGCGCTACGGGCATGCGTGGGGGTGACCTGGCAGGGGGAGAGCCGACCGTGGATCGGCTATCGCTGGCAGCGCGCGGGGTGTCGGTCGCGGTGCGGAGAGCAGCCGGGCAGCGCCCGGCGCTACGGGCATGCGTGGGGGTGACCTGGCAGGGGGAGAGCCGACCGTGGATCGGCTATCGCGCGCAGCGCGCGGGGTGTCGGTGGCGGTGCGTTATCGGCGCGGGTCCAGGGAGATCAGGCGGGTGGCGTCGAGCAGGGCGGCGGGCAGGTGCATGCCGCCCGGCGCGGCCAGGTAGCGCGAACGCCAGACCGGGGCGAACTTGGACTTGAAGCGGCGCAGCCCGCTGAAGCCATAGAAGCGTTCGCCATGCCGGGCCACCACGTTGGCAAACCGGTTCCAGCGTCCGGCCAGGCGGTGCTGGGCCAGGCCGGACAACGGCGCCATGCCCAGCGAAAAACGCTGGAAGTCGTGGTCACGGCCCCACAGGAACAGCTCGATGAACAGAAAATCCATCGTGCCCTTCGGTGCATCGTTGACGTGGCGCATCAGGTCCACCGACAGCTCGTGGCCGGCCGGCGCCTGCCACAGGTTGGCGAAGGCCACGATGCGGCCTTCCGCTTCCACCAACGCCACCGGGAAGCGCGCCAGATAGTCCGGGTCGAAGCTGCCCAGCGAGAAGCCCTTCTCGTCGCCGGCCTTGTCGTCCAGCCATGCCTGGGAAATGGCCGACAGCGCCGGCAACAGGGCCGGAACCTCCTCGGCCGGGGCCACGCGGAAACTCAGCCCGCCGCGCTTGCCGCGGTTCCAGGCCTGACGCAGGTCGGCCCGGTCGCGGCCTTCCAGTGTGAAGCCCTGCAACGGCACCATCGCCTCCTCGCCGAGCTTGACCAGGGTCAGGCCCAGGTCGAGGTAGGTCTGCCAGTGCGCTTCGCCGACCTGGTAGAACACCGGGCGCAGACCGAGCCGGTCGGCTTCCTCGCGGAAGCGCCAGATCAGCTCGCGTGCGGTCTCCGGCGGTCCCACCGGGTCGCCCATCGCGATCAGCGACCCGCCGTAGCGCTGCATCATCACAAAGCCGGTCTGTGCCGGGTCGCGCAGTACCGCCTTGTCGGCAGTGAGCACCAGGCAGGCCTGGGTGTCTTCGGCGCGCTGCAGGATCGGTGCGAGCGCGTCCAGCGTCGAGGCATCTGCCGGCGGCAGCGGGGTACGCGTGCTGTGCAGCAGCCGTGCCAGGCCGAAGATGGTCAGCGCGATGGCCACCACCAGCAGTGCGCGCAGCGCGCGCGGCGCGTTGCCGGACAGCGCGAACTGCCACCACAGCTCGTTCTGGTACTCGACATGGCTGTACACGAAGAACAGCAGCCAGATGACCGCCACCAGCACCAGCCCGAGATTGCGGATCCACGGCCACGACCAGGCTTCGTCCAGCAGCGCGCCCTGGCGGTAGAACTCGCGGCGCGAGGCCCACAATGCCGTGGCCACCAGCAGCGCGGAGAGCGCGATCAGCACCTGGCCGCCGCGCAGCCAGATCGGCAGCGGGGCGATCACGCAGATCGCCAGCGCCAGCATCCAGGCGGCATGGCTGCGCCGCTGCAGCCCCTGGCCGATCAGCAGCAGCGCCACGCCGGCCAGACTGCCGAGCAGGTGCGAGGTCTCCAGGATCGGCAGCGAGGCGGTGAGCAGATGCCGGCGCGGGGTGGGCAGCGTGCCGTCGATGACCAGCGCGGCGCCCACGCTGAAGACCGCCAGCGCGATGATCTGCGGCAGCCACGGACGCAGCGCGGTCCAGCCGGCGCGGGTGGCCCCGGCACTGGCGCGCAGTGGCCGCCGCAGCGCCGGTGCAAGCGCGAGCAGGGTGGCCAGCAGCAGAGGCACCACGTAGTAGGTCACCCGGTAGATCAGCGCGGCCGCGAGCACGGATGCAGGTGCGACCTGCGGCAACAGCTTGAGCAGGCTCCATTCGAACACGCCCAGACCGGCCGGCACGCTGGAGATCAGCCCGGCCAGCACCGCCACCAGATACAGGCCGACGAAGCCGGGCAGTCCGGTGGGCGACTCCATCGGCAGCAGCACGTAGAACGCCGCCGCCGCCAGGACCAGTTCGACCATGCTCAACGCGGTGACGCCGAGCATGGTGCGGCGGTCGGGCAGCCACAGCGCATGGCCGCGGATGCGGAACGTGCGGCCATCGCGGCCGACCAGCAGCACGGTGACGGCATAGGCCAGCAGCCCGGCCACGCCGAACGCGCGTACGACCTGCGCCGATACCGGCAGGGCCAGCGCCGCCGCGCCGGGCTCGAGCAGGAACGCCATCGACAACAGCACCCAGGCGCCGAACACGAACCCCAACGTGCTCATCAGCACTACCTGGCCGATCTCACCCAGCGACAGGCCCGCTCCGCCATAGCCGCGCAGTCGCACCGCACCGCCGGTGAGAGCGGCGAAGCCGAGGGTCTGCCCGAGGGTGTGCGCGAGGAACGCGGTGATGCCGACGCGGGCCGGATGCAGCCGCTTGCCGCTGCGGCGCAGGCCGATCGCGTCGAAGCCGATCAGGCAGGCATAGCTGGCCAGGCCGAGCAGCACGGTCAGCGCGATCTGCCCGCCGCCCAGATGGCGGAACGCCTCACGGATGGCGCGATAGCCATGTTCGTCGAATTCGTTGGCCAGCCCGTGCAGGGCCAGCGCGAGGATGCCGAGGCTGACGATGACGGTGGCCGCGCGGCGCCAGGCGGCGCGGGAGGGCGTGGGAGCCGGGGAGGGGTCGGTCATCGGTACAGCGTGCTCCGGGGCGGGCGATGGGAGAGTCAAGGCAGCGCATGGCGGCGTGCGGGCGCATCGTGCGCCGGATGCCGGCGCTTGCCAAGGGTGCTGGCTGCGCTCACGTCGCATCGGCGACAATGCGTTCATCACCCACAGGAGTAATCGCCATGTTGGAACGCTTCGACGTCGGCCCGCGCATGTCCGAGATGACGGTGCACAACAAGGTTGCCTATCTGTCCGGGCAGATCCCCGAAGACACCAGCCAGGACATCACCGGGCAGACGCGCCAGGTGCTGGCGGAGATCGACAAGCTGCTGGCGCTGGTGGCCAGCGACAAGCAGCACATCCTGCGTGCCGAGGTGTTCCTGTCCGACATCAACGACTTTGCCGGCATGAATGCCGCGTGGGACGAATGGGTCGTGGCCGGCATGACGCCGGCGCGCGCGACGGTGGAGGCCAAGCTGGCCGATCCGTCGTGGAAGGTGGAAATCGTGGTGACGGCCGCGTTGCCGTAACCCGGCAGGGCAGGGCTCCGCGCTACGGCGTGGAGCCGTTGCCGCGGGGCAGCAGCACGATGCAGTCCACCGGGCACGGTGGCAGGCACAGGCCGCAGCCGGTGCACAGGTCGGCGATGACGGTGTGCATGTACTTGGCGCCGCCGACGATGGCGTCCACCGGGCAGGCCTGGATGCACTTGGTGCAGCCGATGCAGTCGGCCTCCACGATCAGCGCAAGCTGGTCCGGCACATGGTCGCCGCGGCTGCGGTCGAACGGAACGGCCGGCACGCCCAGCACCCGCGCCAGTGCACGCGCACCGGCATCGCCCCCTGGCGGGCAGCGCTCCACGCCCGCCTCGCCGCGTGCCATTGCCGCGGCATAGGGACGGCAGCCGTCGTAGCCGCACTGGCCGCATTGGGTCTGCGGCAACAGGCGGTCGAGGCGTTCGACCAAGGGGATGCGTGCGGTGGTCATGCGTGGCGTCGGCTGCGCGGAAGGGTCATTTCTGTGGTTTGCCGCGATACCAGCGTTCGTGGGCCAGGGCCAGCATCGGCCGGTCTTCGCGGCTGTCGCCGTAGGCATGGATGCGCAGGAAGCGCGACAGGTCGTAGCGGCGGCGGATGTGCTCGACTTTGCGTGGGCCGCAGTCGCCATCGACATAGCGACCGGTCAGGCGCCCATCGCGGATTTCCAGCCGGTTGCAGATCAGATCGATGCCGAGCGCGTCGCACCACGGGCGCAGGTACAGGTCCAGCGAACCGGACACGATCACCACGGTGTGGCGTTGCTGCAGGTGCCAGCGGATCTGTTCCAGCATCTGCGGGCGCACCACCTCGGGCAGGACGTCCCGCGCATAGCCGGCGGCCTGGGTGGCGATGTCGTCGGCATGGCGGTCGCTGAAGGTCAGGCGGGTGACGCGGGCACGGATGCGCGCGGCGGAGATCAGCTTCAGCCGGTAGGCCAGCAGCCACGGGCCGATCTTCCACCACGCCTGCGCCAACTGCTCGGGTGTGGCCACGCGGCGCAGGAAGCGGCCGTACGTGTCGCAGGTGGTGACGGTGTGGTCGAAGTCGAACAGGGCCAGTTCCATCCGATCCTCTCTGGGCTTGCGCAGGCGGGGCGGCCCTGGGGGCCACCCCGGGAGCGATCAGCGGACCGGCATGCCCGGCAGCGCGCCGCTGTCGGCATCCAGCAGCGCCAGTGCGCCACCGTCGAAACCGGCCGACAGGATCATGCCTTCGCTCAGGCCGAAGCGCATCTTGCGCGGCGCCAGGTTGGCGATGAACACCACGCTGCGGCCGACCAGCGCCTCCGGGTCGCCGTAGCTGGCACGGATGCCGGAGAAGATCTGGCGCGTGCCCAGCTCGCCGGCGTCCAGTTCAAAACGCAGCAGCTTGTCCGACCCGTCGACGAACGTGCAGGCCAGCACCTTGCCGATGCGCAGGTCGAGCTTGGCGAAGTCGTCGATGCCGATGTAGCTCGGCGCAGCGTCGCCGTCGGCGGCCGGTGCCGGTGCCGGTGCGGCCGGCTTGGCGGCTTTGGCCGGGGTGGCGGGAGCCGGGGTGGCGGCCTGCAGGGTGTCCTTGGAAGCGTCGGTCATGGCGTCGATCAGTTTCGGGTCGATACGGGTGAACAGGGGGGCGTACACGGCGATGGTGTGGGCGACCAGCGGCGAGGCCACATCGGTCCAGGCCTGCACGGGGGCGGCCAGGAACGTCTCGGCCTGGGCGGCGGTGGCCGGCAGCACCGGCTTGAGCGCGGTGACCAGCACGCGGAACAGGTTCAGGCCCTGGGTGCACACCGACTGCAGCTGCGCGTCGGCACCCTCCTGCTTGGCGATCACCCACGGCTTTTCATCGTCGATGTAGCGGTTGGCTTCGTCGGCCAGCGCCATCGTCTGGCGCAGCGCGGCGGCCGGGTCGTTGCGCTCGTACGCCTCGCGGATCGGCGCCAGGGCAGCGACGAAACGGTCGTACTGGGCCGGGTCCGGCAGCGCGTCGGCCAGGCGGCCGTCGAAGCGCTTGCTGATGAAGCCGGCGCAGCGGCTGGCGAGGTTGACGAACTTGCCGACCAGGTCGGCGTTGACGCGGGCGATGAAGTCGCCCAGGTTCAGGTCGAGATCGTCGACACCGCCGGAGGATTTGGCGGCGAAGTAGTAGCGCAGCGCTTCCGGTTCAAGACCGGCGTCGAGGTAGGTGCGCGCCATCACGAAGGTGCCGCGCGACTTGGACATCTTGGCGCCATCCACGGTGAGGTAGCCGTTGACGTGCAGGCGGGTGGGCGCGCGGTGGCCGGTGCCGTGCAGTACGGCTGGCCAGAACAGGCCGTGGAAGTTGACGATGTCCTTGCCGATGAAGTGGTGCAGTTCGGTGGCGGTGCCGGCGCGCAGGTGCGCGTCGAAGTCTTCGCCGGTCCTGGCGCACAGCGCCTTGAAGCTGGACAGGTAGCCGATCGGCGCATCCAACCAGACGTAGAAGTACTTGCCGGGATGGCCGGGAATCTGGAAACCGAAGTAGGGCGCGTCGCGGGAGATGTCCCAGGCACGCAGGCCGCCCTCGGCATTGAGCCACTCGCCGAGCTTGGCCTTGACGCCGGGCAGGGCGACGTCGCCCGCCAGCCACTCGCGCAGGAAACCTTCGAAGCGGCCCACCTCGAAGAAGAAGTGTTCGGAGTCGCGGATTTCCGGGGTGGCACCGGAGATGACCGACTTCGGTTCCTTCAGGTCGGTGGGGCTGTAGGTGGCGCCGCAGACTTCGCAGTTGTCGCCGTACTGGTCGGCGCTGCCACAGGTGGGGCAGATGCCCTTGATGTAGCGGTCGGGCAGGAACATGCCCTTGGCCGGATCGTAGAACTGGGCCACGGAACGACGCGCGATGTGACCTTCCGCCTCGAGCTTGAGGTAGAAGGCTTCAGTCAGGGCCTTGTTGGTGGCCGAGTTGGTCGAGTCGTAGTGATCGAAGGCGACGCCGAACGCGGCGAAGTCGCGCTCGTGGCTGGCCTGGATGTTGGCGATGAAGGCTTCCGGGGTCACACCGGCCTTTTCGGCCGCGAGCATGATCGGGGTGCCGTGGGTATCGTCGGCGCACACGAACCAGGTCTTGCCGCCGCTCATTCGCCGCGCGCGCACCCAGATGTCAGCCTGGATGTAGCCGACCAGGTGGCCCAGGTGGAGCGGGCCGTTGGCGTAGGGCAGGGCGGTGGTGACGAGAGCGGTGCGGGTCATGGGAAGCGCTGTTGCCTTGGGGACCGGGGATTATCGCACGGAGGGGCGTATGCGCCCCCAGCCTGTGCCGCGTGGGCCAGCGCGCACGGCCAAACGTCAACGACGCCCGCTCGGGGTGGGGTGCCGGAAATGCAGAAGGCCGACGCGGAAAACCGCGTCGGCCTTCTTCACACGTGCAGCAACGGCGGACGTTTTACTCGCGCACCCAGGTCTGGGCGCGGCAGATGAAGGCCACGCAGCCGGACACGTCGAGCTTGGCGCCGCCGGTCTGCAGCTTCATCTTGGACTTGTAGGTCTTGCCGTTGGCCGGGTCCAGGATGGTGCCGCCGGACCAGGCGCTGGCGCCGTCGGCCTTGAGGTTCCACAGGATGGTCATGCCCTTGACCGGCTTGTTCTTGTTGGCGCCTTCGCAGCCGTCACAGACCGGGTTGGGACCCTTGTCCGAATGCAGGATCTCGACCACTTTGCCGGTCAGGGTGCCATTGGTGGCCTGGGTGATCTCGACGATCGATTTCACCTTGCCGGTCTTGTCATCGATGGTCTTCCAGCGGCCGACGGCGCTGTCGGCGGCGTTGGCCGACAGGGCGGCCATGACCAGCGGCAGTGCCAGCAGCAGCGTCTTGAAGGTCTTGCGCATGTTCCCCTCCCAGGGATGTCCGTGAATGCCGGCGCGGGGCCGGTACAGGGCCGACTGTATACCCATTCGCTCCGGTACGGAACGTGTCGGCGGCAGGCGTCAGCCGGGGTCGGCCGGGATCTCGTACAGCTCCAGCGGCAGGCCGTCCGGATCGGCGAAGAAGGTGAAACGGCGGCCGGTGTATTCATCGGTGCGGATCGGCTCGCAGGGGACGCCCGCGGCGGCCAGGCGGGCGATCATCGGTTCCAGTGTCGCGACCCGGAACGCGAGGTGGCGCAGGCCCTGCGCTTCGGGGCGGCTGGGCCGTGGCGGCGCGTCGGGGAACGAGAACAGTTCCAGTTGACTGCCGTCGGGCAGGGCGAGGTCGAGTTTCCAGGAGTCGCGCGCGGCCCGATGGTTCTCGGCCAGCACGCGCAGGCCGAGCACCCCGGTGTAGAAGGCGCGGGAGCGGGCGTAGTCCGATCCGATCAGCGCCACGTGGTGGACGCCAAGCAGGCCGGTAGCGTCGGGAGGCGTCATTGCAGGGTGTCCAGCCAGCGCTGCGCGATCTTCAGTGCCAGCGGATAGGGTTCGGGGCCGTCGCGGTTGGTGAGGATGATCACGGTCAGGTGCCGCTCCGGGTAGCGCAGGATGACGTTGCGGAAGCCGATGCTCTCACCGCTGTGCCACTGTGCACCGCCGTTGAGGCGCCAGCCGAAACCGTAGAACGGGACATCCGGCTCGTCGGTGCGGGTGGCGGGGGTGAACGCCTGTTGCCGCCACGGCGCCTGGAGCAGGCGGTCGTCGTACAGCGCCGCGTCCCAGCGGGCCAGGTCGTCGAGCGAGGAATAGAGGCCACCGTCGCCAAGCACGGCGCTGGTGGGGCTCTGGTCGGTGCGCTGCCAGTGGCCGTCGACCGGGCTGTAGCCGTAGGCGCGGTCGGTGACGGCGTCCACGCCGTCCTGGTGGGCGACCGTCCCGGCCATGCCCAGTGGCAGGAAGATGCGCTGGCGCAGGAAAGTGGCGAAGTCCTGGCCGGACGCCCTGCCGACCACCAGGGCCAGCAAGGCATAGCCGCTGTTGCTGTAGCGGTAGGTGCTGCCCGGTGCGAACAGGGTGCGGTTCTGGCCTTCCAGCAGACGCAGCACGTCGGCATCGTGGACCTGGGCGGTACTGCCGGACGGCATCAGGTCTTCGTAGTCGAGCAGGCCGCTGGTGTGGCTGAGCAGGTGGCGCAGGGTGACCGCGTCGGCGGCGGCCGGCAGGGACGGCAGCCAGCGCCGCACCGGGTCGTCCAGTGTCAGCGTGCCGTCCTGGGCCAGCAGCAGGATCGCCGCCGCAGTGAACTGCTTGCTGACCGAGGCGAGCCGGAAGTTGCTGCGCGGGGTGACCGGGGTGGCGTCCTCGACCACGGCCAGGCCGTAGCCGCGGCGGAACACCGGTACGCCGTCGTGCAGCACCAGCACGGCCGCGCCGGGGACCTGGCCGTCATAGCGGGCCATCAGTGCATCGATGCCCGGGTCGGGCGGCGTCAGCGCCGGCGCGGCGGCCGTGTGGGCCGCCGCAAGCAGGCCGCCGCACAGCAGATGGAACCAGGCACGCGGGCGGCGGGCAGGGTGCATGGCCGGCGTCGCGTCGATCAGGGCGTGGGACTGGCGCTGCCGCCAGCCTGCTCGCTGGCAATCCAGCGGGCGATCTTGGCATCGAGGATGTCCAGCGGCATGGAGCCGTCACGCAGGATCTCCTCATGGAAGCGGCGCAGGTCGAAGCGCGGGCCCAGCGCGGCCTTCGCCGTGTCGCGCAGCTCCATCATCTTCAGCTCGCCCAGGCCGTTGGCCAGGGTCTGCCCGGGCAGGGCCATGAACCGTTCGACTTCGGCGGTGGCGTCGTCGACCGGCAGGTCGGCCGTTTTGACCAGGTAGTCCACGGCCTGGCGCTTGCTCCAGCCTTGCGCATGCACGCCGGTGTCGGCGGCCATGCGCGCGGCGCGGGTCAGCGCGCCCTGCAGGTAGGCGATGCGCTCGTACGGGTCCTGGTAGACGCCCAGTTCCTCGCCCAGCGATTCGGCATACAGGCCCCAGCCTTCGACGAAGGCAATGTCGCCACCGAGGCGGCGGAAGCGCGGCAGTTTATCCAGCTCCTGCTGCAGCCCCAGCTGCACATGATGGCCGGGGATGCCTTCGTGCAGGTACTGCATCGGGGCCGCCCAGCGCCGGCGGCTGGGCAGCTCGCCGGTGTTGACGTAGAGGATGCCCGGACGCATGCCGTCCGGCAGCGGCGGCTGGTAGCTGACCGCGGCGGCGGTGGCGGCGCGCTCGGCTTCCACCGCGCGGATCTCCATCGGCGCCTTGGGCAGCGTGCCGAGCAGGCCCGGCAGACGCGCGTTGACCTGCCCCTGCAGCTGCTTATACCGGGCAAGCAGCGCATCGGCGTTGGCGTACTGGAAATCGCGGTCGGTGCGCATGTTGCGCAGCATCTTCTGCTGCGAGCCGCGGATGCGGTTGTCCTTCATGATCGTGGCGATCTGCGCCTGCAGCGCGCTCACGCGCTGCTCGGCCAGGGCGTGGATCTGCACCGGCGTCAGCGTGGACGCCGTGCTCTGCACGATGTTCTGCGCATACCAGGCCTGGCCGTTGGGCAGCG
The DNA here is from genome assembly GCF_946900935.1 of Stenotrophomonas sp. Marseille-Q5258. Taxonomy (NCBI): domain Bacteria; kingdom Pseudomonadati; phylum Pseudomonadota; class Gammaproteobacteria; order Lysobacterales; family Lysobacteraceae; genus Stenotrophomonas; species Stenotrophomonas sp. Marseille-Q5258. Next base: position 152,779 of record NZ_CAMPPN010000011.1, on the reverse strand, counting down.
CCGACAGACCGTCGCTGGCGCGGGTGGCGGGCAGGTATTCGGTGGCGATGAAGCCGCGCAGCGCACGGTAGGCCGGCATGATGCGGTACTCGATCATGCGCTTGTATTCGGCGGCGATGCGCGCCTTGTCGGCAGCGGAGAAGTCGTCCGGGAGGTTGCGTACCGGTGCCCAGAAAATGCTCTCTTCGGCGGTCGGCTTGATCACGGCATCCAGCTGCGGAAGCACCTTCTCCATCAGATCGCGCGGCTGCACCACGCCGGCCGCCATGCCCTGGCGCATGTTGGCGATGGCCTGATCGAACAGCGGCGGAATGCCCAGCGAGCGGCGCGACCACGTGTCGTAGTCCTGCACGGTGTTGAATGGCTGGGCGCCCGAGCCGGAGCCGAGGATGGCCATGATGCTGCCCAGGTTGTAGTACTGGCTCACCGGCAGCATCCAGCCCGGGTACTGCTCGGCGGCCAGCGACATGCGCGCGTCGCGTACGAAGATCTCGTAGCTCAGCAGGTCCTGCCCGGTCAGGCCGTCCGGGCCGATCTTCTCCACTTTGCCCAGCCACTCCACGCTGAAATCATGGGATTGCTGGCGGTAGGCGGCCGACAGGATGTTGGGCAACTGGTCGTTGTGTCGCGCATCGCCCTGGAACGTGGCCTGCAGCGGGTTGAGCCGCATCGCGGCATCCCAGTATTCGTCGTAGATGCGGTTGAGCTGGGCGGCCTTGGTCTGCTGGCGCACCAGCGGCTGGCGGGCAGGGGGCGCCGCAGGCCGGGCACGCGGTTTGGCCTTTGGCTTGGCGGCGGCGCGGGTCTGCGCGGCCGCGGGCCGGCTGGTCTTCTTCTTGGCGGCTTCGGCCGGCGCGGCAGCGCTGAACACCAGCAGGGCGGCAATGGCAAGCGCCAGGGCGCGGGCGGGGTGGGGCATCGGCTACTTCCGTGAACGCACAGACACGGGAGCTTGCCCGATTCGACCGGATACGGCCAGCGCAGGTGCCTGGTCAGGTTCGCGCCGTATGGCGCTCAGTCAGCCGCCGCGTCGGCGCGCAGCTGTGCGGCGCGCCCGGCGCCAAGATAACGGGTGATCGCACGGCGCATCAGGTACAGCACGGGAATCAGTGCGATCGCAAAGGCCATCTTGTACAGGTAATTGACGCTGCTCACCGCCAGGAACAGCGAGGTGGGCCACTGCTGCGGGCCCAGTACAAAGGCGATCCAGATCACCACGAAGCTGTCCACCAGTTGCGACACCGCGGTGGAGCCGGTCGCGCGCAGCCACACATGGCGCTCGCCGGTGGCGCGGCGGATGCGGTGGAACACGGCCACGTCGATCAACTGCCCGAACAGGAACGCCACCAGCGAGCCGGCGATGGTCCACATGCCCTGGCCGAACACCGCCGCGAACGCGGCCTGGTAATCGGGCACGCCGTGCGCGCGCATGGAGGTGACCCACCAGTCGGCAGGAACCAGCGAGATCGCGGCGAACGCGAAGAGAAACCCGTAGGTGATCAGCGCCACCGCCAGCCACGAGATGAACTTCACGCCACGCCGGCCGAAGAACTCGTTGATGGTGTCGGTCATGATGAACACCACCGGCCACAGCAGCGTGCCGGCGGTGAAGCTGAGCGAACCGGTCTGGCCGAACAGGTTCCAGTTGAACGCAGACACACCCAGTGTGTCTTCCAGCGCGAAGATCTTGACGCCGATGAACTCGGCCAGCACCGCGTTGGCGCAGAAGAACGCGGCCAGCGCGATGAACAGCAGGACCGCGCGATCCTGCAGCGGCCGCGCGCTCATGTCAGCGGTCGCCGGCGCGGGTGAATGGCACCGATTCCGGCGCGACCGCGCCGCCGGAGATGATGAAGCTCATCGCCTGGTCCACGGTCCAGTCGGTGGGCGTGAGCAGTTCCACCGGCACGATCTCCAGGTAGCCGGAGGTCGGGTTGGGCGTGGTGGGCACGTAGACGGCCGCCAGCTCGCGGCCGGTGCCCTGCTCGCGGATCACCCGCGTCACCAGCCCCACCGACTTCATGTCGCGGTGGGGGAAATCGATCAGCACCACGCGCTGGGTGCTGCCTGGTTCGGTCTGCAGCATGTCGAGCAGTTTCTTGGCGCTGTCGTAGATGATGCTGGCCAGCGGAATACGGCGGATCACCGCACCAAACCAGCGCAGCAGGCGCTGGCCGATCACGCGGCGGCTGAGCACGCCGACACTGAGGATCACCAGCAGCGTAGCGCCCAGACCGATCAGGTTCTGCATCCACTCGACCTTGATCCAGCCGAGATAGTGCGGGAAGGACGCGGCGATCTGCGCCGACAGCGGCACCACCACCGGGCTGCTGATGCCCGACAGCAGCACGAAGACGAATTTGACCACGACCCATGTCAGCCAGATCGGCAGCAGGGTCAGCAGGCCGGTCAGGAACAACCGCTGCAGGGAGGGGCGCGGAACGAGTTGGGGGGCTTCGGGCGACATCCGCGCATTGTAGCGGCGGCGTGGCTGCGTTTACGCTGGTTGATTCGGGCAATCGTCGCGAACAGGGGAAATGCTGTGACCAAACCGATGCGTGTGGCGGCAACAGGAATCGGGGTGCTGATGCTGCTGGCTGCAGGCACGTGGCTGGCCGCGCGGCTGTGGCCGGTCCCGCAGGCGCACCAGGACGCCCTGCAGCTGCTGCGCGCGGCGCCCCCGGTGGAGGGCCGCAGCGGCGCGGCGGCGGTGTGGACGCTGGGGTTTGACGGCATGGATGCGGCGGCCCGTGAGCAGGTCCTGGCCGAGGACCTGACGCGTTGGCAGCAGGGCGCGCCCGGCAGGCGACCACAGGCGTCGGTGGCCGAAGAGCGTTTCCCGCGCCCGGCCATCACCGCCGCGTTCGGTTGCGGCCAGCGTGGCATCGGCTGCCTGGCGGCGGTACGCGCCGATCCGGCCGCGTTCGCCGCCGCCCATGTTGGCCACGAGGCGTTGCACATGCGCGTGGCCGAGCTGTCGCAGTTCGACCACTATGCGCTGCCCTTCCGCGCCTACGACACCGACCTGATGACGCCGCTGCCGTCGATGCAGCCGCTGCTCGACACGCTGTCGGCCAATGCATTGGCACATGTGCAGGGCGATACCCCGCGCGCGCTGCAGGGAACGTGCGCGGACATCCTGACCGGGCGCCGCCTGGTCGGGCGCGGCGACAACCTGTTGTTCAGCATGATCGGCGCGGCCCTGCTGGAGGGCCAGGCGCATCTGCTCGCCGACCTGCTGGCCGAGCTGCCTGCCGATGCGGCGCTGCCGCCGGTCTGCACGGCGGCCCTGCAGCCCATGACCGTGCCCGAGCAGAGTCTGTGCACGGCCATGCGCGGCGAGTTCGCGATGGGACAGGCAGCGCTGCGCACCTCCGAGCAGGGCAGTGTGCTGCAGCCACTGGTGTTCAATCTGGCACGGACCGAGGCGCGCTTCGCGCCCCACTATGCCTGGGCCTGTGACGCGGCGGCGATGCAGGCGCTGGCCGACGACCGGCCGCTGCGCGAACCGGCCCCGCAGCCAGCGGGATTCGACTGTGTGGCCAACGCCCTGGGTTGCCGTTTGGCGGCGATCGGTGCGATGACGATGCGACCCTATGCGGATCGCGCGCAGGACAGCGCGGCGATGCTGCGCCTGGTCGCCGCCCAGCGCTGGCTCCGCCAGCAGGCCGATCCGCCGGCGCAGGCACTGCCGCGGCTGCCCGCGTCGATGCGCTCCTCCGCCCGCACCCCGGTGCTCAGCCCCGACGGCCGCTGGCTGCAGATTCCGCGCCGTGCCACGGCCCGGCCGGATGAAGGGATCACGGCGATGCTGCAGGTGCCGATGCCGGCCACGGCGCCCTGACGGGGCGCGCCGGCGATCGCTCAGGGAGCCGCCTTGCCTGCCCCGCGCGCGTCGGGTTTGAGGCGCAGGTACACCTGCTTGCGCACGCGCGCCACCACCTCGCCCTGGGCATCGAGGATGTCGTTGCTGAACCAGTGCAGGTATTTCTCGCCGCCCGCCGTGGCGGCGCGCAACTGCGCCAGCAGGGCCTCGTCGAGGCGGAACTCGGCCGTGACCGTGCCGCGCCCGGGCTTGAGGAATTCAATCTCGCCGGCGCGGTCCCACACGTAGTAGTCGCGGCCCAGGTTCTGCATCACCGTGAGCATCCAGAACGGATCGGTCATCGCAAACAGGCTGCCGCCGAAATGGGTGCCGACATAGTTGCGGTTCCACGGGCGCATGCGCAGTTCGACCCGCACGTAGCGGTAATCGGCGGCAACGTCGGTGACGTGGATGCCGGTGAACAGAAACGGGGGCCACAGGTTGATGCCGTGGCGGAACAGGCGGGCGTCCATCGGGTCCGGTCGCGCAGGGAGGAGGGTCCGGAGTCTAACATTCGTATGCGTATGGTGGCGCCCGTGCGGGTCAGGCCGTGCCGCCGTCGTCCACCGCATACCCATTGCGCCCGGCGGCCTTGGCGCGATACAGGGCGACATCGGCGCCCTCGAAGAAGTGCCGCGGTTCGCTCTCCGCGGCCGGTACCCGGGTGTACACGCCGACGGTGAGGGTGATCCGGGCGATGTCGCCGCGGCCGGTCGGAATCTCCAGCTGCTGCACCCCGGCGATCAGGTCCTGTACCACCTGTACCGCGCCATCCGCGCCGGTGTCGGGCAGGATCAGGGCGAACTCGTCGCCGCCGAACCGTGCCGCCATGTCGCGCGGGCGCCGCGCGTGCGCGCCGATTTCGTGTGCGATGCGGCGTAGCAGGTCGTCGCCGGCCTGGTGCCCGTAGAGGTCGTTGTGGCGCTTGAAATGGTCCACATCGATCAGGATCAGGCTGAGCGGGCGGCAGGTCCGGCGGCCGGCATCGTGCTCCTGCTGCAGAGCCTGCTCGAAGCGCAGCCGGTTGCCGAGCCCGGTCAGCGCATCGCTGTTGGCCTGCCGGCGCCACGCGCTGACCCGCCATACGGCCCACGCCGCGATCACCAGCAGCATGCCGACCAGGCTGGCTGCCGGAGCGAACCACAGGTTGCCGCCACGCAGCAGGGCCAGGCTGAGCAGCAGCGCCACCGGCAACGCCAGCAGTGCGCCCAGCCACGCCCGCGGCAGGGTCAGGGCGAGGCAGCAGAGCGCCACCAGCAGGCCGGTCAGGCCGTTCTGCCACGCGGCGGGCAGCACGCGGATGACCTTGTCATCGAGCATCATCGAGGCGACGTTGGCCTGGTATTCGCTGCCACTCATCCAGCGCTCGCGCGTGGTCGGGGTGAGCAGGGGCGGGGCGATGCCACTGGCGGTCATGCCCACCATCACCAGCCGGCCGCGCAGCAGCGCCGGGTCCACGGTGCCGTTGAGCACGTCCACATAGGACACCTGCGGGAAGCGATCCGGCGGGCCGGCGTAGCGCACCCGCACGTAATGGTCGCGGCGCCACTGGTAGGGCGAGGAGACGTCGGTGCCGCCATCGCGCAGCCCGGGCAACGGGCCGCGCACATCGGCCAGCGCCAGTCCCAGTGCGGGCCAGTGTGGTGAGCCGATGCCGGCAGTGAGGTACAGCCCGCGGGCCACGCCGTCGGCGTCCACCTCGATGTCACTGTGGCCGAGGGTGGCGGCGTTGGCGGCGATCAGCGGGATCGGCAGCAGTTCCTCGGCCATGCGTGGCCCGCTGCTCGGCGCGGCGAGAACCGGCAGCACTACCTTGCCGTTGCGGCGGATCGCCGCGGCCAGCTCGGCATCCTGTGCGGCGTCACGGCGGTCTGGCTCGGACAGCATCAGGTCCAGGGCGACACGCCCTGCACCGGCCTGGGTCAGGCGGTCGAGCAGGCGCGCATGGGTGGCTCGCGGCCACGGCCATTGGCCGAGCTGCTGCAGGCTGGCGTCGTCGATGGCCACGATCAGCAGGCGCGGGTCGGGCGGGTAGTCCCATCCGCCGACATAGGTGTCGTACACCGCTTCGTCCTGCGTCCAGAACCAGTGCCAGTGGCTTGCGGCAACCGCGAGCGCTGCCATCGCCAGTGCCAGCACCAACCGGCCCGGCCATGACAGGTGCAGCGGTTTCACAGCAGCAGCCACAGCAGCAGGGCACCGCCGCCGGCGCCATAGCAGGTGCGGCATGGCAGCGCGATCTGCTGCGGTGCCGAGAACGGCCCGGCGTAGCCATCGTCCTCGATGTACTGCACGCGCACGTGCAGGTTGCCGTGCCACGGGCGCTTGAGCGTGACTTCCGGCTGGTCGACCTCGCGGTCCAGCAGCGGCCGGGCGAAGTCGCCCTTGCGATCAAGCTGCACGCGGTAGCGCTGGCCCGGCTCGCCTGCCTGCCAGCGCAGGGTCAGCTGGCCTTTGGCTGCCTCCGGCGGTTGCAGCGCCGGATCGACGGGGGTGTCGGTCAGGGTCAGCGGCAGCGTCTGGCCGAAGCGGCCCTGATGGCCGTTGCGGTCCCGGGAGGCGACGCGCCAGTAGTACGTGCCCGGTGGCAGCGGCTGCGCGGGACGCAGGTGGGTGGACGTGGTGTCCTGCTCCACCAGGGGCGAGACGAACTGCGGGTCGCTGGCGATCTGCAGCACGCTGGCCGCGGCGTCGGGTACCTGTCCCCATTCGAAGCGCGGGCGCGTGCTGTTCACGATCTCGGCGTGGCGCGGGCGCACGGTGATCGGGGCGACCGGCTGGTCGCGGACGATGAAGTCGCGCTCGCTGTCCAGGCCTTCCACGCCGTCGGCGCTGACCGCGCGCAGCAGCACGCGCAGGGTGCCTGCGGGAAGGTCGTCGAAGGTGGCGGTGGTGGCAGGGCTGTCCTGCGCGGCCAGCAGCACGTCGGGCTGGTCGGCGCGCACGATCTCGATGCGGTAGCCGGCGGCGCCGTCGACCGGCGCCCAGGCCAACCGGGCCGGCAATGGCTCCAGCCGGGTGTGCGCGATGTCCAGGTGCGGAGCCGGCAGCAGCGCTTCCAGCGGCGCCGGGCGGGTCAGCGCCGAGGGCGTCCGGGTGGCCTGGCCGTGGGCGACCAGGCGCTGGCCGGCACGATTGCCGACCTGCACACGCCCCTGGACCACTTCGGTGGAGGCGCCCTGGCCGTGCTGGCCCGCGCTCACCCGGAACACCGTGCCGCGCACGCTGCTGGTGGCCGTCGGCGCATCGATGATGTATCGGGAGGCCGGGCCGCGCGCCGGGGTGACCCGGTTGCTGGCGCGACCCTGTTCCAGGCGCAGGCGGGTATCGACCATGCCGGTGCGTCCATAGCGGCTGAGCTGGTCCAGGCGCAGACGCGAGCCCTCGCGCAGCTGCAGCCGGGAGGCATCGGCGAATTCGAGGGTGACGCTGGCGTCGGCGCCGGTTTCGACTTCTTCGCCGATGCCCAGCAGATCGCCTTCCTTCAGCGCGCGCAGCGTGCCACGGCCAGCCGTCGTGCCCGCCTGCACCGGGCCACGTACCGCCACCACCCGGGCCAGAGCGGGCTGCACCCGCAGCCACGCGACCGGGAACCCCAGTTGGGTGCCCGGCGGCAGCCGGTAGGGGTCATCCACGCGGTTGTGCCGCTGCAGTCGTTCCCACTCCACTTCAGGCTTGAGGTACAGGGTGGCCAGGTCCCAGAGGGTGTCGCCGGGGCGCACCCGGTAGTGCCAGTCCTGCGCCAGCAGGGGCAGGGGGGACAGCAACAGCAGGGCCAGCAGCAGGCTGCGCACGGTACGGGGGAAGCGGTGCGGCGGAATGGTCAATCTCACGGTCGATGGCGCCCTGCGAAGCGGGGCTCAGCCATGTGGACCCCAATGGCCCAGACCTCATCCCCCCGAATGGATCGCGGCCTCCACTGGGCCGCAATTCATTATTGCCCGGGACCCGTGCAGGGTTTCTGAACGCAGCCGCCTCAGAACAGCAGCGAGGCCATGCGGCGGCGGTAGCGGCCCACCAGATCGTCGTCCTGGATGACCTTGAAGGCGTCGATCAGCAGTTTGCGCGGGCGGCCATCATCGTAGGTGCGGTCGCGCCGCAGCATCTCCAGGAACTGCGCCAATGCCGCCTCGTCCTCGCCGGCCAGCAGCTGCTGCACACCGCGCAGATGGCGCGCCTGCAGGTCATCGCCATCGGCGGCAATGCGCGCGTCCAGCACATCGGCAGGTGGCGCGTCCTGCAGGGCGCTGGCGAAGTCCAGACGCGCGCGGGCACGCACGGCGCGGTCATCGGTGGACAGGTTGGCCGGCAGTGCATCGATCAGCGCGCCGGCTTCGGCGGTGGCTCCGGTCTGCAGCAGGGCCAGCGCCAGGTCGAGCTTCAGCTCTTCCTTGTCCGGCTCGGCGGCGATCGCCGCGCGCAGCACGTCCACCTGGGCCTGCGGATCCAGCGGTGCCGGCTCGTCTTCGGCGGCGGCCGCGTCGGCAGGGGCTGCCGGCACCACGCCGTGCTGGGCCAGGAACTCGCGCAGCTGGCCTTCCGGCACCGCTCCCGGGAAACCGTCGACGATCTGGCCGCCCTTGACCAGAAAGACGGTGGGCACCGAGCGGATCTGGAAGGCGGCGGCGATCTGCTGCTCCTGATCAACGTCCACCTTGGCCAGTTCGAACGCACCGTTGTACTCGCCCGCCAGCTTTTCCAGCATCGGGCCCAGGGTCTTGCACGGGCCGCACCAGGTGGCCCAGAAGTCCACCAGCACCGGGGTCTGCAGGGACTTCTGCAGGACCTGGGCTTCAAAAGACTCGGTGGTGGCGTCAAAGACGTAGGAAAGATCGCTCATGGTCGGATATCAACGGGAAACAGGTAACCGAGTGTATGGTGCCGCCGCCCGCCCGACGCAACCCCACTGCCGCGTCCGCGGCAAACCGGAGACAATGCGTCCGGTAGGCAAGGCCGGGACGTCCGGCGACTTCCGGAGTGACGATGCAGGCTGCAAAACGCTGGGAACAGGGGCTGGGGGCGGCGGCCGCGGCGGTATTCGTGCTGGCGGCGACGGGGTTCGCGCTGGCCCTGCCCGCGTTCGATCCGATGCGCCATCCGTTGGCCCTGCTCGGTGCCTTGGGGGTGCCGCACGGGCGTGCCTTCAGCCTGGTGACCCTGCTGCTGCCGGGCCTGCTGGCAGCCGGGGTGGCGTTCTGCCTGCTGCTGCGCGTGCCGCGCACCGCGCCGTGGCCGCTGCGGGTGGGGGTGCAGATGCTGATGCTGGCCGCGTTGGCCTTCGCCGCGATGGGGCTGCTGCCACTGGATGCCGACGACATCGACAGCATGGCCAGCCGTTACCACGCCAGCGCGTGGATGGTGTGGGTGCTGGCCTTCGTGCCGGGCGCGCTGATGACCGCCGGGGGCGCCTGGTCGCTTTCCGGCTGGCGCCGTGCGGCCCAGCTGCACCTGGCCGGTGGGACGACGGTGCTGCTGGCCGCGTTCGTGCTGCCCGCGCTGCTGCCGGGCCCGCTGGCCCAGCTGCTGGCGTTCGGCGGCTGGCTGGTCTGGCTGGCGGCCGCACTGCCGCTGGCCCCTGCGGCGCTGCGGCCCTGAGCGCATCCCGCGCTGCGCACGTCGTTGCCGTTTCCGCTCAATCTCCTGACAATTCAACGAGATGACCTTTTCGGCGAGGGCAGATGATCGCGCCGATTGGAGCCCTTTGCCGCACTGCGGTACCCTGTGCCGCTTTGCCGCCGCATCCGTGTTTCCATGACCAGCGTCGAACCCAACGTCTACGACCCGCAGCAGGTTGAATCCGTCGCCCAGAAATTCTGGGACGCCACCCGTGCCTTCGAGGTCAACGAGTCTTCGGACAAGCCGAAGTTCTACTGTCTGTCGATGCTGCCGTACCCGTCCGGTGCGCTGCACATGGGCCATGTGCGCAACTACACGATCGGTGACGTGATCAGCCGCTACAAGCGGATGACCGGCCACAACGTGCTGCAGCCGATGGGCTGGGATGCGTTCGGCCTGCCGGCCGAGAACGCGGCGATCAAGAACAAGACGGCGCCGGCCAAGTGGACCTACGCCAACATCGGCCACATGCGCAGCCAGCTCAAATCGCTGGGCTATGCGATCGACTGGTCGCGCGAATTCGCCACCTGCACGCCCGAGTACTACGTGCACGAACAGCGCATGTTCACCCGTCTGATGCGCAAGGGCCTGGCCTACCGCCGCAACGCGGTGGTGAACTGGGACCCGATCGACCAGACCGTGCTGGCCAACGAACAGGTCATCGACGGGCGTGGCTGGCGCTCCGGTGCCCTGGTGGAGAAGCGCGAGATTCCGCAGTGGTTCCTGCGCATCACCGATTACGCCCAGGAACTGCTGGACGGCCTGGATGAGCTGCCGGGCTGGCCGGAGTCGGTCAAGACCATGCAGCGCAACTGGATCGGCCGCTCCGAAGGGCTGGAAATCCAGTTCGACGTGCGCGACGTGGACGGCAGCGCGCTGGACCCGCTGCGGGTGTTCACCACGCGCCCGGACACGGTGATGGGCGTGACCTTTGTGTCGATCGCCGGCGAACATCCGCTGGCCCAGCACGCGGCGAAGTCGAACCCGGCGCTGGCCGCACTGCTGGCCGAAATGAAGCAGGGTGGCGTCTCCGAGGCCGAACTGGAAACCCAGGAGAAGCGCGGCATGGATACCGGCCTGCGCGCCGTGCATCCGGTCACCGGGGCCCAGGTCCCGGTGTGGGTCGCCAATTTCGTGCTGATGGGCTATGGCACCGGCGCGGTGATGGCCGTACCGGGCCATGACCAGCGCGACAATGAATTTGCCAACAAGTACAACCTGCCGATCCGCCAGGTCATCGCGCTGAAGTCGCCGCGCAAGGACGAGGGCGCCTACGACGCGACGCGTTGGCAGGACTGGTACGGCGACAAGACCCGCGAGACCGAACTGATCAACTCCGACGAGTTCGACGGCCTGGATTTCCAGGGCGCCTTCGAGGCGCTGGCCGAACGGTTCGAGCGCAAGGCCCAGGGCCAGCGCCGCGTGAACTACCGCCTGCGCGACTGGGGCGTGAGCCGCCAGCGCTACTGGGGGTGCCCGATTCCGGTGATCTACTGCCCCAAGTGCGGTGCGTTGCCGGTGCCGGAAGAACAGCTGCCGGTGGTGCTGCCTGAAGACGTCAGCTTCGTCGGCACCGGTTCGCCGATCAAGGCCGATCCGGAATGGCGCAAGACCACCTGCCCCGACTGCGGCGGCGCGGCCGAGCGCGAGACCGACACCTTCGACACCTTCATGGAGTCGAGCTGGTACTACGCCCGTTACACCTCGCCGGGCGCCCGCGATGCGGTGGACAAGCGCGGCAACTACTGGCTGCCGGTGGACCAGTACATCGGTGGCATCGAACACGCGATCCTGCACCTGATGTACTTCCGCTTCTTCCACAAGCTGCTGCGTGATGCGCGCATGGTGGACAGCAACGAGCCGGCGCAGAACCTGCTGTGCCAGGGCATGGTGATCGCCGAGTCCTACTACCGCTGGAACGCGGAGAATCCGAAGGACAAGGACTGGATCAATCCGGCCGACGTGAACGTACAGCGCGATGAGCGCGGCCGCATCACCGGCGCCACGCTGATCGCCGACGGCCTGCCGGTGGAGATCGGCGGCACCGAGAAGATGTCCAAGTCCAAGAACAACGGCGTGGACCCGCAGGCGATGGTCAGCAAGTACGGCGCCGACACGGTGCGCCTGTTCTCGATGTTCGCCGCCCCGCCGGAACAGTCGCTGGAATGGAACGAAGCCGGCGTGGATGGCATGGCCCGCTTCCTGCGCCGCCTGTGGGCGCAGGTGCAGAAGCATGCGGCCGACGGCCAGGCACCGGCGCTGGATGCGGCCGCGCTGAACGCCGAGCAGAAGGCGCTGCGTCGCAAGACCCACGAAACCATCGGCAAGGTTGGCGACGACTACGGCCGCCGCCACAGCTTCAACACCGCCATCGCCGCGGTGATGGAACTGATGAACGCGCTGGCCAGGTTCGATGATGTTTCCGCACAGGGCCGTGCGGTCCGCCAGGAAGCACTGCAGGCGGCCGTGCTGCTGCTCAACCCGATCACTCCGCATGCCAGCCATGCGCTGTGGCAGGTGCTGGGCAACGCCGAGACGCTGCTGGAAGACCAGGCGTTCCCGCAGGTCGATGCCGGTGCACTGGTGCGTGATGCGGTGACGTTGGCGGTGCAGGTCAACGGCAAGCTGCGTGGCACCATCGAAGTGGCCGCCGATGCAACGCGTGACCAGATCGAGGCGCTGGGTCTGGCCGAGCCGAATGCGGCCAAGTTCCTCGACGGCCTGACCGTGCGCAAGATCATCATCGTGCCCGGCAAGATCGTGAACATCGTGGCCGCCTGAGGGCGGTCACGAACCCTGCCTCCGGTCTCAACCGACGTTCACGCGGCATCGGGCATCTTCTATGCCTGTTGCCGCGCCCGCCCGGCTCCCCCAGACTGTGCCCATGACCCGATTCCTGCTTGCCCTCGTTCTGACCACCACCCTTGCCGGCTGTGGCTTCCATCTGCGCAACAAGCTGATGCTGCCGGCCGATGCGGCGGCGGTGAAGGTGGTTTCCACTGCCCCGTACAGCGAGCTGGCCAAGCTGCTCCGTCGCGGGCTGCAGTCTTCCGGCGCGGTGGTCGCCGATGCCGACAGTGTCGATGACAGCACCGACGGTGTGCCGGTGGCACAGCTGCAGGTGGTGTCCGAGCGTTGGGGCGACCTGCCGATCGCCATCGACGCGCAGGGCCGCGCCCAGGAATACAGCCTGCGCTACGCGGTGATTTTCGTGTTCCGCCGCGAAGACGGCAGCGTGCTGGTGCCGCAGCAGGTGATCGAACTGTCGCGCGACTACGTGTCGCCGCCCACCGACGCCACCGGTACGACCACCGAGCGCGAGATCCTCGCCGATGAACTGCGCCGGGAGATGTCCGCGTCGATCCTGCGCCGCATCGACAGCGTGGTGCGTGCCGAGATGGAACACGGCCGACTGTCGGCCAAGCCGGGTGAACCGGCGGCGACGCCGGCCCAGCCGGTCGATCCGCCGCAGGGCAACTGACCCGGTCCGCACGGACCGGGCACCGGCATGGAACTGCGCCCCGAACAGCTTGCCAGCCAGCCGGCCAGCCAGGCCCTGCTGCCGGTGTATCTGATTGCCGGGCCGGAAACCCTGCGTGTGCTGGAGGCGGCTGATGCGGTACGCGCCCGTGCGCGGCGGGACGGCATCAGCGAACGTGAGGTGTTTGACGCCGACGGCCGCGATTTCGACTGGAACCAGCTCGATGCGACGTTCAATGCGCCGAGCCTGTTCAGTGCCAGGCGCCTGGTGGAGCTGCGCCTGCCCAGCGGCAAGCCGGGCAAGGACGGCGCGGAAGTGATCAGCCAGTTCTGTGCCAACCCCGCGCCGGACGTGATCCTGCTGATCACCTGCAATGACTGGAGCAAGGCCCACCAGGGCAAGTGGGCCGAGGCGGTGGGCCGCGTCGGCGTGCTGTCCGTGGCCTGGGCGATCAAACCCCACGAGCTGCCCGACTGGATCGAGCGCCGCCTGCGCCAGCACGGCCTGCGCGCCGATCCGCCGGCCGTGCAGCGGCTGGCCGAGCGGGTGGAAGGCAATCTGCTGGCGGCCGCGCAGGAAATCGACAAGCTCGCGCTGCTCGCCAAGGGCCAGACCCTGGACGTGGAGACGATGGAGTCGCTGGTGGCCGATGCCGCCCGCTATGACGTGTTCCGGCTGGTGGAAGCCACCTTCTCCGGGCAGCCAGCGGCGGTCCTGCGCATGCTCGCCGGCCTGCGCGGCGAAGGCGAAGCCGTGGCGGCGCTGACCCCGATCGTGATCCGCGAACTGCTGGCCACGGCCGGGCTGGCGCGGGTGCAGGCGCGGGGTGGCAACCTGGCCGCGGAAATGAAGAGCCGTGGCATCTGGGAGTCGCGCCAGGCGCCCTTCAAGCGTGCCTTGCAGCGCCACCCCGAGCCCAAGCGCTGGGAGCGGTTTGTGGCCGAGGCCGGGTTGGTGGACCGCATCGCCAAGGGACGCGCCGACGGCGACGCCTGGCTGGCGCTGGAGCGGCTGCTGCTGGCCGTGGCCGAGGCCCGCGCCGTGCGCCTGCTGGCGCGCGCCTGACCGATGCCGCTGCGCATCTATTACGGCGGCACGTTCGACCCGGTGCACCTGGGCCACCTGGCCATCGCACGGGCGGCACGCGACCAGCTGCAGGTGGCGGTTCGCCTGCTGCCGGCGGCCGATCCGCCGCACCGGGCCATACCGGGCGCGTTGGCGGCCGATCGCGCCACGATGTTGGCCCTGGCGATCGACGGCGAGCCGGGACTGCTGCTGGACCGGCAGGAACTGGAGCGCGCCGAGCGCCTGCCTGGCGTGCCGTCCTACACCGTGGACACGTTGCGCGAACTGCGCGAGGTGTTGGGGCCGCAACGGCCGCTGGCATGGCTGGTGGGCGCCGACAGCCTGCTGGGGCTGCCGCAGTGGCACCAGTGGGAGGCCCTGTTCGGGCTGGCCCACTTCATTGTGGCCGATCGCCAGGGCAGCGCCCTGGACCGGGCCCTGCCGCCGGCCCTCGCCCAGGCCTTGCAGGGGCGCTGGACCCGACGCGAGCAGGACCTGCTGGAAACGCCCGGCGGCCGCGTGCTGCGGCTGGAGGCCCCGCTGCGGCCCGAGTCGGCCACCCGCGTGCGCGAGCAGATCCAGGCCGGAGGGCCGTGGCAGGCGCTGGTGCCGCCGGCGGTGGCCGGGTACATCGCCGACCGCGGCCTGTACGGCGCATCCCGGACGTGAATACGCGGGCGCCCATCGCCCCGTATAATCGGCCCCACATTTATCGAGTCTCCCCGCTTTGAGCAACCAACCCCAGCCCCAGACCATCAAGGTCCAACTGCCCAGCCCCGCACCGTCCAACGATCAGTTGCTGGAGTGCGTGCGCAAGGCCACCGAAGAACTGAAGGCCAAGGATCTCGTCGAGATCGATGTGATCGGCAAGTCCAGCGTCGCCGATTACATGGTGATCGCGTCGGGCACGTCCAGCCGCCATGTGAAGTCGATCGCCGATGAGGTGGTGAAGTTCGCCAAGCAGCTGGGCGTGATGCCGCTGGGCGTGGAAGGTGAGCGCGAAGCGGAGTGGGTGCTGGTCGACCTGGGCGACGTGATTGTCCACGTGATGCTGCCGCGCGTGCGCGAGTTCTATGCGCTGGAGCGCCTGTGGACGGTCGGCGACCAGCCGCCGAGCCTGCTCGACGACGCGGACGAAGAAGACGACTACGCCGCGCGCTGATGCCGCAGGTGTGGATCGGGACAACGGCGCCGAGGGCGCCGTTGTCGTTTTTGCGGCAGACCTGCCGCCAGCAGGAGCAGTGAGATGAAAGCCAGGTTGATCGCCACCGGAGAACGCGCGCCCGCCTGGGTCGCGCAGGGCTTTGCCGAGTACCAGAAACGGCTGTCGCACTGGCTGCCGTTCGAGCTGGTGGAGATCGAGCCAGGATTGCGTGGCAAGGGCCGCGACGCGCGCCGTGCAACGGAGGACGAGGGCAAGCGGGTGATCGCGGCCCTGCCGAAGAATGCCTATGTGGTGGCATTGGACGTGCCGGGCCGCCAGCTCAGCTCCGAGCAGCTGGCACAGCGTCTTGAGCACTGGCGCGGACAGGGCAGGGACATGGCGTTCCTGATCGGCGGGCCGGAAGGCCACTCGCCGGAGGTGTCCGCGCTGGCAGATGAAACCTGGTCGATCGGGCCGCTGACGCTGCCGCACATGCTGGTGCGCCTGGTGGTGGCCGAGCAGCTGTACCGCGCCGCGGCGATGCTGGCCAACCACCCGTATCATCGGGCGTGACATCGAGCGCGAGCGAATTGCGGAAAAACGGGTTACATCCTGCGAAAAACTGGTTACAATGCGCACCCCGCCCGAATAGCTCAGCCGGTTAGAGCACTTGACTGTTAATCAGGGGGTCGTTGGTTCGAGTCCAACTTCGGGCGCCAAGTTTTGAAAAGCCTCGCAGCGATGCGAGGTTTTTTTTTGCATCGCTGGTAGCGCCGACCGCGGGTCGGCTGGCTCCGTGCAGCGCGGCACTGATCGTGGTGGGGGATGCGCGCAGAGCAGCCGGGTAGGACCCGGCTCTGCGCGGGCGCCAACAAAAAGCCCGGGCAATGCCCGGGCTTTCTGCTCGCTACGTGCGGTGGATCAGTTGAAGGTGTACTTGGCGCCGACGGTGAAGTAACGGCCAACCGCGCCGCTGAAGTGCAGCGGGTTGTAGTTGACCGCGCCGTAGGTGCTCGGATCCAGCGGAGCGATCCTGTCGAACACGTTCTGCACCGAGGCGTTGAGTTCGAACGCTTCGGTCACGTTCCAGCGACCGGACAGGTCGAAGGTGGTGAACGAGGAGATCTTCTCGACCGGCGTACCGTCTTCGTAGAAGGCCAGGTACGAACCGCCGCGGGCATCCTTGTTGTCCAGGCTGGAGATGTAGTTGGCGACGCCGCTCACGCTCCAGTTGCCCTGCTTCCAGGTGGTGCCGAAGTTGATGCGGTCCTGCGGCGTGCCGATGCAGTTGGTCACATCGCAGTTGCCGTGGGTGCCCACGTAATCGACCGTGCTGCTGCCTTCGGTGCGCTCGAACTTGAGCACGTGGCTCCACTGCATGTCCAGCTCGAGCTGGCCCGGACCGAGGTCGAAGGTCTGGCGGATGTCGGTGTCGATACCACGCACGCGCGACGAGTTGGCGTTCACGTAGGCGGTGTTGACGGCCAGGATCGTACCGGTGTTCGGCACCCCGTTGAGGTTGTTGCTGTCGCGCAGAACATTGCCGGCGGCGATCGCGTCGGCGGTGCTGCCCTGGGCGATTTCGTTGGTGCGCTTGATTTCCCACGCATCGACGGTCAGCGAGGTGGTGGAGGTCGGCTGCAGCACGATGCCCACCGAGTAGCTCTTGGACTCCTCCGGCTTCAGGCCCGGGTTGGGACGGGTGATGATGGCGACCTGACGGGCGCCGCACTCGGCCGGATCGTTGCCGCTGGCGGCGCAGCGGGCCGGATCGCGGGCGTTGGAGAAGGCGGCCAGGCCACCGTCACCGTTTTCAGCCGGGTTGGGGGCACGGAAGCCTTCGGCGTAGCTGGCGCGCAGCGCCACCCAGTCGACCGGGGTCCACTTCACGCCCAGCTTCGGCGTTGCCTTGCCTTCGCCGCTTTCGTACTTGTCGTAGCGGACGGCGGCGGACAGTTCCAGCTGCTCCAGCACCGGTGCGGACAGTTCGACGTAGCCGGCGTACACGTTCTGGGTGCCGTCATAGGCCGAGTAGCCCAGGCCGATGATGTCGCCCACGTCGGTGTAGGTCTGCGGGGTCAGGCTGTTGCTGGTACGACGCCATTCGGTACCCAGGGCCAGGCCGAGCGGGCCGCCCTTGAGGTCCATCAGGCTGCGCGACACGGTGAAGTCGAACATGTCCAGGCTGGACTTGGCGCGGGCGCTGATGGTCGGGGAGATGAAGTCATACAGCGCCTGCGTGTTCTGCCCGGCGTTGTCGCCGATGCGCCACACGCCGCCGGCGCAGTTCGGGTCGCCCAGCGCACAGCGGACCGCGCTGTAACGCAGGAAGCCGGTGCGCTTGTTGGTCAGGTCGGTACCCGAATGCAGGTAGGCGGTGTCGTAGCTCCACTCACCCCAGTTGCCCTTGACGCCGACCAGGAAGCGGTTGAACTCGTTGGTGTTGTTGGTGACGCGCGGACCCACGTCCCAGGCCGAGTAGCGCAGGCGCGAGGCCTGGCCGGGAATCGGGTTGTCCGGGTGGGTGGGGCCGAGCACCGTGGCGCCCGGGCCGCTGTTGGCATTGACCGGGCCACCGGGATAGCCCCAGCCGCCGGACACGCCGGACGGCGTATTGGAGAACACGGTCTCCTTCTTGGAGTAGCCGATCTCGGTGTAGACCTCGCCGCCTTCGCCGAAGGCGAAGCTGGCACGGCCGAACACGTTGACGTACTTCTCTTCGGGGGTCAGGTCGCGGAACTGCTGCGCCGGATCCCACAGGCAGCCCTGGGCCTGGGCGGTGGCATCGGTCTGGCCGGGAATGGTGGTCAGGCCGGCGCAGCCGGGCAGGGCGACCAGATGGCCGGTGCTGTCGAACACCGAGCCGTTCGGGCCGGTGCCGCCGGCGGTGCCGCCGCTGAGGTAGGCGCCACCGAGGAACTGCGCATCGCCGGCATCGTAGCCCCAGCGGCGGATGTCGCCGGTGCCGATCCACTTGCGGTTCTTGCGGTCGCTGATCTTGATGGCGTCGGTCTTGCCCACGTCAAGGCTGAAGAACGCGTTCCAGCCATCGGTGGCCAGGTCGCCGGTACCGGCGGTCAGCGTGGCCTTCTTGGCATCGCCGTCGCTGTCGCCGGACAGGCCGTAGGACGCGCGCAGGATGGCGCCGTTGAAGTCGCTGCGCAGGATGATGTTGACCACGCCGGCGATGGCGTCCGACCCGTAGATGGCCGAGGCGCCGTCCTTGAGGACTTCGATGCGCTCCACCGCGTCCAGCGGGATGGTGCTCAGGTCGGTGAAGACCTTCTGGCCGTCATCGGCCAGGCCATAGGTGGCCATGCGGCGGCCATTCAACAGCACCAGCGTGGAGCCGGCGCCCAGGCCGCGCAGCGAGATGCCGGCGCCGCCGCCGGCAAAGCCGTTGCCGAAGGTCTTGGGGATGGAGCCGGCGCCGTCGGCGGTGAGCGTCTGCAGGTACTCGGCCACCGTGGTCTTGCCGGTGCGGTCGATTTCCTGGCGGGTCACCACCTGCACCGGGGAGGGGGTCTCGGTGTTGGTGCGCGGAATGTTGGAACCCGTGACCGTGATCCGGTCCAGGTTGGTGGCCTGCTCCTGGGCGAAGGCAGAAGAGCTGGCCAGTGCGCCCGCCAGCAGCAGCATGCTGCCGGTCAGGGAGGTGGAAATGGAATGGGCCAGAGTATTGCGGCGGCTGCTGTCGAGCCGTTGGACCGGGTGTTTCACAGCTTCTCTCCTGACTGGAAAACCTACGATGGCGAAAGATCGGCACCGGGACGGCGGCCGACGGCGCCAATCTAGGTTTCCAGCAGGTGACGTAAGTGTGAAAAATTGCTTAACCCGCCACGCCGTCCGTCGGGAGATGGGCGGGGCGTCGTCCAGGCGCCCCGCCGTATGGACTCATCGGGGCAGCGAGAAGTCCACCGGCACCAGGCCGTCGGCGACCACCGCCTGGCCGTCACGCATGGCCGGGACGAAGCGCCAGTGGCGCAGTACCTGCAGGCGGGCGGCGCTGTCCAGGGTGCGCGAGCCGCTGCTGCGCTCGATCGTCACCTCGCTGGGGCGGCCGTCGGTACCCACCCGGACCCGCAGCAGCACCGTGCCCTGCTGACCGTCGCGAATGGCCTGGATCGGATAGGCCGGTGGCGGCGCGCTGCGGTACTGCAGTTGCACGCCCAGCGCGGGCGGCCCGCCGCTGACGGCGGTGGACGGCTCCAGCGAGGGCATGGCCGGCTCGCTGGCCGGCAGCGGCGGCACGGCCAGGCGATCGTCGGCGCTGGCGGTCGGCGGGGCCTGCGGCGGCGCGACCCGTGGCGTCGGGACCGCCGGGGCGGGCTTCGGCGGCGTCGGGTCGACGGTCACGATGTCCGGTGGCGGCACCGGCGGGGTGGGCGTGGCGGTCATCCAGCGCACGGACAGGCGGTCGCGCTGGGCAGGCGCGGCCACGTACGCGGCCGGAATCAGCAGCAGCATCAAGGCCAGCACGTGCAGGGCCAGCGCCGTGCTCCAACCGAGCACGCGGGAAACATCGAGTTGCAGGGGCATCACGGGGGGCTGCGTACGGACCATGCTCCACTCTCCTTGCCAGATGTGCGGGAACATCAACGTGCCAGCGCGGCCTGCGGGGTTGAGAGGAGGCCGCGCAATGACAGCAATACCGGAGCAGGGCATGCCCCGGAAGCCATGCGCGGGGGAGCCGTTTCACTGGCGCTCAGGAACCGGCGCCGGACAGCACGACGGCGCCCTGGGGCGCCGTCGTGGGAACCGCGTGGCGGCAGGCTCAGCGACCGAGGTCGAAGACCACGTCCAGGTTGACCGAGACGGTCGATTCGCCCGGCGAGACAGGGGTGGCGACGTCGGCGGCCATCGGCGCAGCGGCGGCACGCATCATCACCGGGCGGAAGTTGCCGCCACCGCTTTCAGAGATGCTGACAATGCGGCGCACGCGCAGGCCGAGCGACTTGGCATAGGTCTCGGCGCGGGCCTGGGCCTTCTTCAGTGCGGCCAGGCGGGCCTCGTCGTACACCGGCTCGGGCTGGTCGATCTCGAACTGCGGGCCGTTGATCTGGTTGGCGCCCTGCGCGGCCAGTGCATCGAGCACCTTGCCGAGCTTGGCGATGTCGCGGACCTTCAGGCTGACCGTGTTGCTGGCCTGGTAGCCGGTGATCTTCGGCGCTTCATTGTCCGCATAGCGGTACTGCGGGCTGAGGTTGACGCCGCTGGTCTGCACGTCGCGCTCGGCGATGCCGGCGGCCTTGATCGCCGCCAGCACCTTGACCATCTGTTCGGCGTTCTGTCGCATGGCGGTGTTGCCATCGACGGCCTGGGTGACCACGCCGGCCGAGAGCGTGGCCACGTCGGGCACGCGCCGGGCCTCGGCGTTGGCCGAGATATTGAGCAGGGTGCCGTCGGCTGCGACGGCAACGGCGGGCTGGGACTGGGCGTGTGCGGTCATCGAGGTTCCCAGGGCAAGGGACAGGGCAAGCAGCAGGGGGGACAACGAATGGCGGCGCATGTACATCTCCTTGTGAAGGCGTTGAGGTTGGTGTCGGGGCGATGAACGTGTCGTGAGCTTTGCCGGGGTCGATCACGTTTCGACACGGTTGCTCGCGATTCAGACAGTAGCCACAGGTTATGCTTCCGCGATGTTTTATCTTGCCTCCCGATCTCCCCGACGCAACCAGCTGCTCGCGCGCCTGGACCGGCCCTTCCGCGCGCTGGACCTGGACGTGCCTGAAATCCGCGGCCCCGCCGAATCGGCCACCGACTACGTACAGCGCGTGGCGGCCGACAAGGCGCGCGCGGGTCTGGCGCTGGTCGCCGACGACGCGCAGGCCGTGGTGCTTGGCTCGGATACCGAGGTGGTGCTCGACGGCCGCGTGTTCGGCAAGCCCGCCGATGCCGGCGATGCCCGCGCGATGCTGCGCGCCCTGTCCGGGCGTACCCATCAGGTGATGACCGCGGTGGCGCTGGCCGCGGCCGGGCGCCACGACAGTGTCCTGGTGGTGTCGGAGGTGAGTTTCATCGACATCGGCGACGACGCGATCGCAGCCTATGTGGCCAGCGGCGAGCCGATGGGCAAGGCCGGCGCCTATGCCATCCAGGGCGGCGCCGAACGATACATCCGCCATCTGGCGGGAAGCTATTCGGGTGTGATGGGATTGCCCCTGCAACAGACCGAGCAGTTGCTGCAGGCGTTTGGCGTTCCGCCCGCTGCTTCCACCACGCCAACGGAGGGTGTCGTCCATGTCTGAAGAAATCCTGGTCAATGTCACCCCGCGCGAAACGCGCGTTGCCGTCATCGAGAACGGCATGCTGCAGGAACTGCACATCGAGCGCGGCTGGCGTCGTGGCGTGGTCGGCAACATCTACAAGGGCAAGGTGCAGCGGGTGATGCCGGGCATGCAGGCGGCGTTCGTCGAGGTCGGGCTGGAGCGCGCCGCGTTCCTGCACGCCAACGATGTGATCCGGCCCGCCCCGGTGGCCAGCGCCGATACCGAAGGCACCACGCTGCCGCCGCCGTCGTCGGTGCCGATCGTGGAACTGCTGCGTGACGGCCAGGACATCGTGGTGCAGGTGGTCAAGGACCCGATCGGCACCAAGGGGGCGCGCCTGACCACCCAGATCAGCATTCCCTCGCGCTACATGGTGCTGCTGCCGCAGTCCAAGGTGGTCGGGGTCTCGGCCCGGATCGAGGACGAGGCCGAACGGGCCCGCCTGAAGAGCCTGGTGACCGAGCTGTCGGCCCAGCACGGCGGTTACGGCTACATCGTGCGCACCAACGCCGAGGGCCAGCCCGCTGAAGCCATCGCCGAGGACGTGGCCTATCTGTCGCGGGTGTGGAACGTGGTCGAGCGGCGCGGCCGCGATGCCGCGCCCTGCAGCGTGATCTACGAAGACCTGAGCCTGCCGCTGCGCTCGGTGCGCGACCTGATCCGCAAGGACGTGGACAAGGTCAAGGTGGACTCCAAGGAGACCTTCGCCCAGCTGCAGGCCTTCGTGGCCAAGTACATGCCGGTGCTGGCCGAGAAGCTGGAGCTGTACAGCGGCGACCGGCCGATCTTCGACATGTTCGGGGTCGAGGACGAGATCGGTCGCGCGCTCGACAAGCAGGTGCCGCTCAAGTCGGGCGGGTATCTGGTGATCGACCAGACCGAGGCGATGACCACCATCGATGTGAACACCGGTTCGTTCCTGGGCCAGCGCAACCTCGAGGAGACGGTGTTCCGCACCAACCTGGAGGCGGCACAGGCCGTGGCGCGCCAGCTGCGGCTGCGCAACCTGGGCGGCATCATCATCATCGACTTCATCGACATGGACGATGCCGAGCACCGCCGCCAGGTGCTCCGCACCCTGGAAAAGGCACTGGCCCGCGACCATGCCAAAACCACCGTGTACGAGTTCTCGCCACTGGGCCTGGTGGAGATGACACGCAAGCGCACCGTGGAAAGTCTGGAGCGGCAGCTGTCCGAGCCCTGCCCGGAATGCAGCGGCCGCGGCTCGATCAAGACCGCCGAAACGGTCACCTACGAGATCTTCCGCGAGATCACCCGGGCCGTGCGCCAGTTCGATGCCGCGCGGCTGCTGGTGATCGCCTCGACCAAGGTCGTGGCGCGCATCACCGACGAGGAATCCTCGGCGGTGGCAGAGCTGGAGGAATTCCTGGGCAAGTCGATCCGCTTCCAGGCCGACGAGCAGTATCTGCAGGAGCAGTTCGATGTCGTGCTGCTCTGACCGTCATCCGCCTGCGCCGCGCGGCGCGGGCGTCCACGCGTTGCGATGAGTACGCCGCTTCGACTGCGACTGCGAAGGATTCGCCGCCATGCTGTGTACGCCGTGGCGATCGTATTGGTCTGCGTGGCGGTGCTGGTGGGCACCGTCAGTCAGCTGCTGCCCCTGGCCGAGCGGCACCCGGACAAAGTGGCGGCCTGGCTGAGCGCGCGCGCCGGTCAGCCGGTCCGGTTCGATGGGCTGGACACCGCCTGGACCCGGCGCGGCCCGCTGCTGCAGCTCAAGGGCCTGCGCATCGGGGCCGGCGAGGGGCTGCGCATCGGCGAAGCCGAGGTGCTGGTGTCGATGTATGCCGGCCTGCTGCCGGGCCACTCGTTGACCGAGCTGCGCCTGCGCGGCGTGGCGCTGGTGCTGCAGCGTGCCGCCGACGGGCGCTGGTCGGTGCGCGGCCTGCCGCAGGCTGGCGGCGGCGATCCACTGGACACGTTGCGACGTCTCGGCGAACTGCAGGTGATCGGCGGCCGGTTGAGCGTGGATGCGCCGTCGATCGGCCTGCAGGCCGAACTGCCACGCATCGACCTGCGCCTGCGCGTGAACGGCCAGCGGCTGCGGGTGGGCGCCCGCGCCTGGGCCGACCCGGCCGCGCAGCCGCTGACCGCCGTGGTGGATTTCGACCGCCACCACGGCGACGGGCAGGCCTGGCTGGCGGCTGATCCTGCGGATTTCCGCGCCTGGTCCGGCCTGCTCAAGGCGGGTGGCGTGTCGCTGCAGCAGGGCACCGGTGAGTTCAATGCCTGGGTGGACCTGCGCGACAACAAAGTAGTGATGGTGACCTCCGATGCCGACCTGCAGGGCGTGCGCCTGCGCGGCGCACCGCTGGCCGACGGTACCCGCCCGCAGCTGGCCCTGGATACCCTGCAGCTGCGCGCCCGCTGGCGCTGGGTGAAGGGGGGCTGGCGGGCGGATGCGCCGCGGTTGCGGATCGGCATGGAAGGCCGGACCCAGCAGCTGGATGGCCTGCTGATCGCCGGCGGCCAGCAGTTCGCGTTGTCCGGCGACAACCTCGATGCCACCGCACTGCTGCGTGGCCTGGCGCTGAGCGACCGCATCGACCCGGGTCTGCGCGGCTGGCTGCACGCCGCCGCGCCGCAGGTGCGGATGAGCCGTGTGCGGGTGGCCGGGGAGCAGGGCGGTCGGCTGTCGATCGAGGGTGAACTGGATGAGATCCGCTTCGCGCCGGCCGGGCATTCCCCGGGCCTGAGCGGCGTGGGTGGCCACGTTACCGGTGACGCCGATGGGTTCGCGCTGGACCTGGTGCCGTCACGGGTGATGCATTTCGACTGGCCGACCGGTTTCGGCCAGCGCCATGACGTGCGTCTGGCCGGACGCATGGTCGCCTGGCGCGACGAGGCCGGCGGCTGGCGGATCGGCACTCCGGCACTGCGCGTGCAGGGCACCGACTATGCCGCCGATGTGCGCGGTGGGGTGTGGTTCCAGGGCGATGGCACGCGCCCGTGGCTGCAGTTGGCGGCGAAGATCGATGACGTGCCGATGACCACCGCCAAGCGCTTCTGGATCCATTCCAGGATGAGCAAGGGCGCCACTGACTGGCTCGACGCCGCGCTGGTGTCCGGGCAGGTGCGCGGCGGCGTGGGGCTGGTCACCGGCGACCTGGAGGACTGGCCGTTCGACCACAACAACGGACGGTTCGAGGCGACCGGCCACATCGACAACGGCAGCATCCGTTTCCAGCACGACTGGCCGACGATGGACAAGGTCAACGCCGGCATCGCCTTCATCGGCCCCGGCTTCGAGCTGCACGGCAGTGGCGACCTGGCCGGGGTGGCGGTGAACCA
The DNA here is from genome assembly GCF_946900935.1 of Stenotrophomonas sp. Marseille-Q5258. Classification (NCBI taxonomy): domain Bacteria; kingdom Pseudomonadati; phylum Pseudomonadota; class Gammaproteobacteria; order Lysobacterales; family Lysobacteraceae; genus Stenotrophomonas; species Stenotrophomonas sp. Marseille-Q5258. The sequence continues at coordinate 128,027 of NZ_CAMPPN010000011.1, read as the reverse complement.
CTTCGATGCCGGCATTGCCGATTTCGGCCAGACCGGCCTGTACGTAAAGGCGACCACCCGCAGTGATGCCGGCGCGCTGCTGGCCATGCTGCGCCGCAGCCCGCTGCAGGCCACTTACGGCGACACCCTGGACAACCTCACCGCCAAGGGACCGGCCGCGGTCACCTTCGACCTGCTGCAGCCGCTGCACCACGGCGACCCCGGTGGGCACCTGCAGGGCACCGTCGAGCTGGACGGTGCCAGTCTGTCGGACAAGCGCTTCGAGCTGGCCTTCGATGCCATGCGCGGGCAGGCGCGCTACGGGCGCGGCGGCTTCGACGCCAACCTGCTGTCGGTGCGCCACCTCGGCCAGGACGGCGTACTCAGCCTGCGCGCCGGCGATTATGTGCAGGACCCCCAGAAAGCCTTCGAATCCGAACTGACCGCCTCGCTCGACGCCGGCGGCCTGCTCGACCGCGCGCCGGAGCTGAACTGGCTCAAGCCCTACATCCACGGAACGTCGCGCTGGACCATCGGCGTGACCCTGCCCAAGGTCGCCGCCGGCAGCAGAACGCCGGCACCGACCGAGCTTCGTCTGCATTCGGACCTGGTCGGCACGCGCCTGGAGCTGCCGGCGCCGCTGGACAAGCCGGCCGACGTGCCGCTGGCCACCTCGGTGGCAGCGCAGTTGCCGATGGGCAGTGGCCGGGTGGATGTGGCGTTCGGCCAGCGCCTGGCCCTGGCCGCGCGCATGCACAACAACCAGACCGGCGTGCAGGTCACCCTCGGCAGTGGCCAGGTCGATCGCGAGCCGCCGGCCAGCGGCCTGGTGGTCAATGGCCGCAGCGGCTCGCTGGATGCGCTGGAGTGGATCGGCCTGGCGCGCTCGCCGGGCGGCGACGACGGCAAGGACCCGATGCCGCTGCGGCATGTGGATGTGCAGGTCGGCCAGCTGCTGCTGGCCGGTGGCGTGTTCCAGCAGACCCGTCTGCAGCTGCGCCCCACCGGCAACAGCGTGGACGTGCGCCTGGACGGGCCCTCGCTGGCCGGCCGCCTGGATGTCCCCAATGCCGATGGCGGCACCATCGTCGGCACGCTCAGCCGCGTGCATTGGCAGTCGCTGCCGACGCCGGTCAAGGCGCCGGGCGATGGCGCGCCGATCGTGCTGCCCAGCGACGCGCTGCTGGCGGCACGGGTGCAGGCCAGCGCCAACGACACCGACCCGGCCAGGATTCCGCCGCTGTCGCTGGACATCGACGACCTGCAGTTCGGCAAGGCCACGCTGGGCAAGGCGGTGCTGCGGACCCGCCCGATGGCCAATGGCCTGAGCGTGGACCAGCTGCAGTTCCGCTCGCCCAAGCAGGCCATCGATGTCCGTGGGCGCTGGATGGGCATGGGCGCGGCCGCCCGTACCCAGCTCACGGTGGACGTGAAGAGCGAGGATCTGGGGGGCTTGATGAAGAACCTGGATTACGGCGGCCAGCTGCGCGGTGGCCAGGGCCAGCTGCAGCTGCAGGCCGGCTGGCCGGGCGGTCCGTCGGACTTCCAGCTGGGCGCGCTGGAAGGGCGCCTGGACGTGCATGCCCGCAATGGCCAGCTGCTGGAGCTGGAGCCCGGCGCCGGACGCGTACTGGGCCTGCTCAGCGTGACACAGCTGCCGCGCCGGTTGATGTTCGATTTCCGCGACTTCTTCTCCAAGGGATTCGCCTTCAACCAGGTCGAAGGCACGCTGGCATTCGCCGGCGGCATGGCCACCACCGACAAGGTGCTGATCGAAGGGCCGGCGGCCAACATCAGCATCCGCGGCCAGACGGACCTGCGCCGCCAGCAGTTCGACCAGACGATCGACGTGAATCCGCGTGCCGGCAACCTGCTGACCGTGGTCGGCGCGGTCGCCGGTGGCCCGGTCGGCGCCGCCGTGGGCGCCGCCGCCAACGCGGTGCTGTCCAAGCCGCTGGGCGAAATCGGCGCCAAAACCTATCGTGTGACCGGCCCCTGGGCCGAACCCAAGGTCGAAGTGATCGACCGCGACGATGCGCCCAAGCCGGCCCCGGCCCCTGCCCGCCCGACCCCGCGCTGACCCTTTTCCCGCGCCCGGGTTGCGATGGCGACCGGCGCCCTCAGATAGATGACATGACCGACAACGCACTCTCGCTGGCCCACGACCGACTGCTCCTGCCCGCCGGGCTGGACGCCAATGGCCTGGAACGCACCTTCGGCACCCTGCTGGGGCCGGGGATCGACTTTGGCGACCTGTACTTCCAGCACGCCCGGCGCGAAAGCTGGAGCGTGGAAGACGGCATCGTCAAGGACGGTGCCCATTCGATCGAGCAGGGCGTGGGCGTACGCGCCATCGCCGGTGAGAAGACCGGTTTTGCCTATTCCGACGACATCCATCGCGATGCGCTGCTCGCCGCGGCACAGTCCGCACGTGCCATTTCCCGCGAGGGCGGGGCGCAGTCGGCGCGATCGCTGGTGCGGGGCACCGGTCGCGCCCTGTACCCGGCGCTGGACCCGATCGACGGCATGGGCAACGAGGCCAAGGTCGAGATGCTCAAGCGCCTGGACCAGTACCTGCGCGCGGCAGACCCCCGCGTGCAGCAGGTGATGGTGAGCCTGTCCGGCGGCGTGGATACCGTGCTGATCGCGCGCAGCGACGGCGTGCTGGCCGCCGATATCCGGCCGCTGGTGCGCCTGAACGTGCAGGTGATCGTGGAACAGCACGGCCGGCGCGAATCCGGCTATGCCGGCGGCGGCGGCCGCTACAGCTATGCCGATCTGTTCGCCGACGGGCGCCCGGAAGCCTTCGCCCGCGAAGCGCTGCGCCAGGCGCTGGTCAACCTGGAGGCGATCCCCGCGCCGGCCGGGGTGATGACCGTGGTGCTCGGCCCGGGCTGGCCCGGGGTGCTGCTGCACGAGGCGGTCGGCCACGGTCTGGAAGGCGATTTCAACCGCAAGGGCACCAGCGTCTACGCCGGGCGTGTCGGCGAGCGCGTGGCCGCGCCGGGCGTGACCATCGTTGACGACGGCACCCTGGACGGGCGCCGCGGCTCGCTGAACATTGACGACGAAGGCCACCCGACCCAGTGCACCACGCTGATCGAGGACGGCATCCTCGTCGGTTACATGCAGGATTCGCTCAATGCCCGCCTGATGGGCGTGGCGCCGACCGGCAACGGCCGCCGCGAATCGTTCGCGCACATGACCATGCCGCGCATGACCAATACCTACATGCGCGCCGGGCAGCACGATCCGGAGGAGATGATCCGGTCCGTCAGGAAGGGGTTGTACGCGGTCAACTTCGGTGGCGGCCAGGTCGACATCACCAGCGGCAAGTACGTGTTCTCGGCCACCGAGGCCTACCTGATCGAAGACGGGCGGATCACCGCGCCGGTGAAGGGCGCGACCCTGATCGGCAATGGCCCGGAGACGATGCAGAAGGTGCGCATGATCGGCAACGATCTGGCCCTGGACGAGGGCGTGGGCATCTGCGGCAAGGATGGCCAGAGCGTGCCGGTGGGTGTGGGCCAGCCGTCGCTGCTGATCGATGGCATCACCGTGGGCGGCACCCAGGCCTGAGCCGCCGGATGCGCCTGTCCCTGTCGCCACACCGCGCGCGGGCCAGCACATTGCTGGCGCCGCCGCGTGGGCGCGTGGACTCAGTCGTCGGCGCGATCGTCGCCGTCGGTGTCGCCGTCCGCGTCCGCGTCGGCCGCGGCGTCCGCCGCGTTCAGGTCTTCCAGGCCCAGCGCGGCGGGCAGCATCAGCCCGCGCAGCACCTGGTAGATCTCGCGGTAGGCCCGCGGCGGCTTGTTCTTGGCCCGGTCGGCCTGGGCGTTGCGCACCAGCGTGCGCAGCTGCTGGCGGTCGGCGTGCGGGTACTCGGCCAGCAGCAGGCCCAGCGCCTTGTCGCCGTCCTTCATCAGGCGCTCGCGCCAGTCCTCCACGCGGTGCATGGTGGCCACTTCACGGCGCGAGGTCTCGCTGTTGGCGTCCAGCGCGTCGCGGATCGCATCCAGCACGGCGTCGTCCTCGCGGCGCATGTGCTTGGCCAGAAACGCCAGCTGGCGCTTGTGGGCGATGTGCGCGGTGATGCGCTTGGCCTCGGCGATGTGCGGCAGCAGGTCTTCCGGCACCGGCACGCGGGCCAGCTGGGCCGGGGTCAGCGAGACCAGCTTTTCGCCCAGAGCCAGGACATCCAGCGCGTCGCGCCGGTTCTGGCTGCGGCTGATATCAAGGAATTCACCGGTTTCTTCGTCGCGTCCGCGCATCGTCTTATTTCCACATCCAGAACTGTGCCCGGCGTCGCGCCAGGCACTCACCCGTACAGGATAAAGCATTGAACGTGATCTCCCCTGAAGTCTCCCCGGCCGACGACAGCCTGCAGCGCCTGGAGCAGCTGGCCGACATCTCCCAGCGCCTGCTGGAGCGGGCCAGGGCCCTGGGCGCCAGCCAGGCCGAAGTCAGCTGCAGCGAGGAACGGGGGCTGGATGTGAATGTGCGCCTGGGCGAGGTCGAGACGGTGGAATCCACCCGCGATCGCGGCATCGCGGTGACCGTCTACTTTGGCCAGCGCAAGGGCAGTGCCAGCACCGCCGACCTGCAGGACGCCAGCCTGGAGTCCACCGTGGCCCAGGCCTGCGCGATCGCCCGGCACACCGAGGACGACGCGGCGGCCGGGCTGGCCGACGCGGCCCTGATGGCCCGCACGTTCCCCGACCTGGACGGCTGGCATCCGTGGGCGCTGGGGGCCGACGAGGCGCTGGACCTGGCCCTGGCCTGTGAAGCGGCCGGGCGCGAAGCCGACCCGCGCATCAGCAATTCCGATGGCGCCTCGGCGGCCACCGCGACCAGTCTGTCGGTGTACGCCAACTCGCACGGGTTCATCGGCCGCGAGCGCAGCAGCCACCATTCGATCGGCTGCGCGCTGATCGCCGGCCACGGCGACGGCATGCAGCGCGATGGCTGGTACAGCAGTGCGTTGGCCCGGGAGGACCTCGAATCGGCGGCGGCGATCGGCCGCCAGGCCGCGCAGCGGACCGTGGCCCGGCTGCAGCCGCGCTCGATGGCGACCGCGCAGATGCCGGTGCTGTACGCACCGGAGGTGGCACGCTCGCTGATCGGCCACCTGCTGGGTGCGGTCTCCGGCGGTGCGCTCTACCGCCGTGCCAGCTTCCTGCTCGACAGCGCAGGCACCCGCCTGTTCCCGGACTGGTTCGGCATCGAGGAACTGCCGCTGCTGCGCCGTGGCCTGCGTTCGTCGGCGTTCGACGGCGACGGGGTGGCGACCCGCGACTCGGCGCTGGTCAGCGACGGGATCCTGCAGCGCTACGTGCTGGGCAGTTACTCGGCGCGCAAGCTGGGCCTGCCGACCACGGCCAATGCCGGCGGCGTGCACAACCTCAAGGTCACCGCCAATGCGGGCGACCTGACTGCCATCGCGCGGCAGATGGGCGAGGGGCTGCTGGTCACCGAACTGATGGGGCAGGGGGTCAATGGCGTCACCGGCGACTACTCGCGCGGTGCAGGCGGGTTCCGCGTTGAAAACGGCGAGATCACCTATCCGGTGGACGGGATCACCATCGCCGGCAACCTGAAGGACATGTTTGCGAGCATCGAAGCGGTAGGTACCGATATCGACCGCCGCTCCCATGTTCACGTGGGGTCGATTCTGATCGGGCGGATGACCGTTGCCGGTAATGATTGACGTATTCTATTCAAGCTGCCCTGGCAGGCGGGGAGCCTGCCGCGCACTACCCACTTACCGCACAAGGAGCTTTACGTGAGCGAATTCGACAACGTCACCGCCCCGCCGCCGCCGCCGGCCCACACCGATCCGGTGCCGAGCGACCAGCGCACGATGGCGCTGGCCGCGCACCTGCTGGGCATCTTCACCTGGTTCATCGGCCCGCTGATCATCTGGCTGGTCAACAAGGACGACAGCAGCAAGGCATTCGTCAACGACCAGGCCAAGGAAGCGCTGAATTTCCAGATCACCATCACCATCGCGATGCTGATCTGCTTCGTGCTGATGATCGTGATCATCGGCGGCCTGCTGGCGCCGCTGGTCGGCATCCTGAATCTGGTCTTCTGCATCATCGCAGCCGTGAAGGCGAACAACGGCGAAGCCTACCGCTACCCGTTCGCGCTGCGTCTGGTGAAGTAAGCGGCCTGCTGCACGCGCGGCAGTCCCAAGGAAAACGCCCGGCACTGCCGGGCGTTTTTTTTGTGTTCTTCCCGGTAACGAAAGGCCCGGCATCGCCGGGCTTCACATCAATGATTGCGCTCGACCGCCAGCCGTCCCAGGGCACGCAATGCGTCGGCGCGGTCGTCGTAGCCGGCCAGGCTGTCGTGCATGCGCGCGCTGAGTGCAGCCAGTTCGGCCTTGGCACCCTCCATGCCGAGCAGCGCGGGGAACGTCGATTTTTCCTGTGCCTGGTCCTTGCCGGCGGTCTTGCCGAGCTGCTCGGAGCTGGCTTCGACATCGAGGATATCGTCGCGCACCTGGAACGCCAGGCCGAGCGCGTTGGCGAAATCGTCGAGCTGCAGCAGGTCGGTCTGCGGTGCATCGCCGCACAGCGCGCCCATCCGCACGGCCGCGCGGATCAGCGCGCCGGTCTTCAGTGCATGCATGCGCTGCAGCGCCTCCAGCGGCTGTGCATGGCCGGTGGCGTCGATGTCGAGTGCCTGGCCACCGCACATGCCTGCGGCGCCGGATGCATGGGTCAGCGCCTGCAGGCAGTGCACGCGCAGCAGCGCCGGCAGTGCGGCATCGGCAAGCAGCCCGAAGGCACGGGTCTGCAGCGCATCGCCGGCCAGGATCGCGGTGGCTTCGTCGAAGGCGATGTGCGTGGTGGGGCGACCGCGGCGCAGCGCGTCGTCATCCATCGCCGGCAGGTCGTCATGGACCAGCGAATAGGCGTGGATCAGCTCGACCGCCGCGGCCGGCGCATCCAGCGCGTGTTCGTCCGCGCCAAAAATCCGCCCACTGGCGTAGACCAGCAGCGGGCGCATCCGCTTGCCACCGCCGAGCACGGCGTAACGCATCGCCTGGTGCAGGCGCTGCGGCGAGGATTCCGGAGAAGGCAGGCTGGCGTCGAGCTGGCTTTCAATGCGGTCGCGCCATCGCGCGAACGTGGACTCAACCGTCATGGCCGGGCGGATCGAAGCTGTCGGCCGCGTCCGGCTGGGCCGGATCGCGGAGCAGGCGCACGCGCAGTTCGGCCTGTTCCAGCGCCTGCTGGCACTGGCGGTACAGGCCCACACCACGTTCGTAGGCGCTGAGCGACTGTTCCAGGCTCATCTCGCCGGTTTCCATCTTCTCCACCAGGTGCTCGAGTTCTTCCAGCGACTGCTCGAAGTGGGCGACCGGGGAGGTTTCGTTGGGGGACTTCTTGGGCATGCCGCAAGTGTGATGCGCGCGCCCGGTGGGGTCAATTCACGCGCTGCCCGGCGTCCACTGCAGGTGGGCGTGGTGTTCATCCAGCCACTGCTGCAGCGTTGCGGCGATCACCCGGTCGCCAGCGGCAACCAGCGTGTCGTCCTGGAACAGCAGCGGCAGCTGGCGGCGCTGCCACGGTGGCAGTCCACGCTGCTGCAGCAGGTCTTTGAGCGCGTGTGAATGGGTGCGGCCGGGCAACTGGATGCGTTCGCCACCCCGCCGCGCACGGACCTGGACCGGCGTGGGCAGGCGTGTGGCGCCGAGCAGCGCCAATTGGCCACCGTCGGGCAGCGCCAGCACTGCCCGCCCGTCCCAGTGCACGCTCCAGTGCGGGGGCAGGGCCAGGGTAACGGAGAGCAGGTGCAGCTCACCGCGCCAGCGACGGATGCGTGCGCCCTGCCAGGCGAACTGCGCATCGGCGTCCGGTGCGGCAGGCAGCAGGTCCTGCTCGATCGCGTCCACGCCTGCGGCCGGCAGCGGCGGCAACCCGCTGTTGCGCACCCAGCGCCGCAGCAGGCGCGCCCGGCGCTCGGCAGGCAGCCGTTGCAGCGGGGTGATGGACATCACCCCCGGGGCGATCAGGCAACGTCGCAGCGCGTCGCGATCGGTGCTGTCCAGCAACCGCTGCGACTGCGCGCACAGTGCGGCGCTGCGCGCGAACGCGGCATCGGCCTGTGGCCAGCGTTGCTGCAGCAGCGGCATCACGTGCAGGCGCAGGAAATTGCGGTCGGCATCGTCGCGCGCATTGCTGGGGTCGTCGATCCAGTGCAGGCCGTGCGTGCGGGCGTGGTCGAGCAGGGCGCTGCGCGGCACCTGCAGCAGCGGGCGCCAGACCGAACCGGCAGCGAACCCGGCATGGGCCTGGATCGCCGCCAGCCCATCCACGCCCGAGCCGCGCAGCGCACGCAGCAGGAAAGTCTCGGCCTGGTCGTCGCGATGGTGGGCCAGCGCCAGGCGCTCGCCGGGGCGCAGGGCATGGGCGAAGGCGTCGCGGCGTGCGTTGCGGGCGGCCGCTTCCAATCCCTGGCCGCTGTCGCGCGCCACATCGACATGGATCACCTGCAGCGGAATCTCCCAATCGGCGCAGATGGCCCGGCAGTGGTCGACCCAGCCATCGGCGGCGGCCTGCAGGCCGTGGTGGACGTGCAGCGCGCGCAGCCCGGCCGCGCGCTGTGCGGGCATCGCCGCCAGCCAGTGCAGCAGGACGGTCGAATCCAGCCCTCCACTGAAGCCGACCAGCACCGGAGTGGGGGTGTCGGGAGAAACGGGCAGGTCGATCGGCATCGGGTCCGGCATGGCTCAGGCAGGCCGGCAGTATCGGGTCTGGTGGTCATCGCCGCCATGTGCGCCCGTCATGGCGTGGCGGGAGCGGGAACGCGGCGTCCCTGGCGGTCGATGTGGAACCACTCCCCGCCCTCCATCGGGATGTGGCCCTGGGCGTCGGCCGGGCCGCGGCGGCAGCCGTTGCAGACCTGCGCGATGCCGTCGGTGAACGGCCAACCGAAGTCGAAGGTGGCCGGGAAGGCCTGCCCCAGGCGGGCATCGAAGTAGCCGATGCGTGCGCCGACGCGGCCGCGCATCAGGCCTTCAGCGAGCGGGTCCGGACCGTTGTCCCACGTGATGACCGCCTGGGTGCGGCCCTGCCGGTTGACGTAATGGAAGCTGTCGCCGGCCCACACGACCGCCAGTCCGTCGTCGTCGTAATCGAGCTGGGCCAGCGTCTGTTCCTCGATGCGGGGGCTGCCTGCCTCCAGGGTGCAGCCGGGCAGCATCCACAGCCCGTGTTCCTGGGTGAGTACCTTGCACTCCGGCGCCTGGGCATGCGCTGCAACGCATGCGAGCAGGCTGGCGAGCAGGCTGGCGGGCAGCCGCAGGCGCCGCGCGTGGCGCCTGCGGCGTGCCGGATGCGGGGTGCCCGTCATCAGGGCGCCCCGGCCTTGCGCTCGAAGGCCGCTGGCGTCGGCAGGTTCACCGGTACGCCCTTGGCATCGCAGGTGCCGGCCGCACACAGCCGCTCGCGCAGGCGCGGGGTGGCCTGGACGATCATGTGATAGATGGCGTTCTGCTCCATCGTGCCGCGGATGGCCTTGCTGCCGGGGCCGCGCGCCCAGATGCCGACGTCTTCGCCGCCGTGGGTTTCGCTCTTGGTCGGAACCAGTGCTTCCTGCATGTAGTCGGGGTGTTCGGTATCCACATGGGACAGGTCCGGCCGGCCGCTGGCCGCCTCGAAGCTGCTGGGGTTGTGCGGGTAGGTCTTGGGGCCGGCCGGCTGCTGGTTGGTGGTGCCGGTGTAGCCGGGACCATTGGCATAACTCAGCGTTGTGTAAGGCAGGCCGAGGCCGTCGCGGGCGACGTCGAGCGCACCGGAACCATCTTCGCCGCCCTTGTCCTTGACCTTGCCGAGGATCGGATTGCCGCGCGCCGGGTAGCCGACGAAGTTCAGCGTGTGCGAGTGGTCGGCGGTGACGATGATCAGGGTGTCCTGGTCGGACGTCGCGTCGACGGCGGCGCGCACGGCATCGGAGAGGGCCACGGTGTCGCTCAGGGCACGGTAGGCGTTGCCGCTGTGGTTGGCGTGGTCGATACGCGCGCCTTCGACCATCAGCACATAGCCTTCCTGGTGGCGGGACAGGTTGGCGATGGCGGCCCGGGTCAGCTCGGCCAGGCTCGGTTCGCCGGCCGGGTCGTCCTTGCGCTCGATCTCATAGCGCATGTGGTCCGGTTCGAACAGGCCAAGGATTGCCGGTGCGTTGGCGGCAGCCTGCAACTGTTGGGCGTTCCAGACATAGGCGCCCTGCGGATGCGCCTGCTGCCATTCGGTGACCAGGCTGCGGCCGTCCAGCCGCTGGCCGACCTTGTCGTCGTACTCGGGGTCGCGCTCTTCAACGGTGGTGAATTCGCCGCGCCCGCCGCCGAGGGCCACCAGCGGGCCGCGTCCGTACCGCGACGTGGACAGCAGCTGCTGGGCGATGTCCTTGCAGCCGGCTGCCTTGGCGGCATCGGGCAGGTCGGTATCGTTTTCCCAGTTGCGCTCGGGCGAATGGGCATAGGTCGCCGCCGGGGTGGCGTGGGTCAGGCGGGCGGTGGAGACCACGCCGGTGGCCATGCCGGCACTGTCGGCCAACTGCAGCCAGGTCAGCAGTCCCTTGTCCAGGCTGTCGGCGCAGTCGGTGCGCTGGCCGGCGCTGACGCCGATGGCACCCATGTGGGTCTTCACGCCGGTGGTGATGGCGGTCATGGTGCCGGCCGAGTCGGGGGTCTGCGAGTCGGTGTTGTAGGTTTTGCTGAATGCGGTGGCCGGGAAGCGCTCCCACGACAGCAGGTTTTCTTCGCCCGGGTTACCGTTGCGCTGGCCTTCGAAGATGCGTGCGGCCGCGACGGTGGTCAGGCTCATGCCATCACCGAGGAAGAGGATCACGTTCCTGGCCCGCCCCTGCATGGCCCCGTTGCCGGCCGCGCGGGCAGCCCCGCTGCGGTACCACCACTGCGGGGTTTCACCGGCAGGATGGGCCACGGGCGGCACATCGACCTGGATGGCGGCCGGGCCGTTGCGGGAGGTGGAGGCGGGGGTGGCACAGGCGCCGAGCAGCAGCGTGGTGGCGATGGCCACCACCAGGGACGTGGAACGGGACATGGACAGGCATATCTCACAGGTGAATCGGGCGTTCATTATGCAGAACGGCGCAAGGCACGCCGATGACACGCTGATTTTCTGTCCACACCTCGTTCCGGGCGCCGGCTTGGGCTATCGTGCCCAGCTGTCAAATCCTCTCTGGAATGCTCATGAAGCTGGTCTCTGCGTGGTTGCGGATTCCGTTCTGGCAACGTGTGCTGGGCGGCTTCGTGCTGGGTGCGCTCGCCGGCTGGTTGCTTGGGCCGGCGGCGGAAACCTGGTTCGGTCCGCTTGGTGATCTGTATGTCACGCTGATCAAGATGATTGCGGTGCCGCTGGTGTTCTTCGCGGTGATCAATGCCATTTCATCGCTGCACGGGCAGAAGTCGGTGGCGGCGCTGGGCGGGCGGACGTTCCTGTGGTTCATCATCACGGCGGCGTTGGCGGTGTGCGTCGGCCTGGCGGTAGGCACGCTGATGCAGCCGGGCACCGGCAACCTCAGTCTGAGCATGGACCACGGCTACACGCCACGGGAGGTGCCGAGCATCGTGAAGGTGCTCATGGACGTGGTGCCGTCCAATGTGTTCTATGCGCTGACCGGCATCGGCACCAAGGTGAATGCCGCCGGTGAGACGGTGCTCGCTGCCGGGCGCGGGTCGATCCTGCCGGTGATCTTCTTCGCGGGCCTGCTCGGCTTTGCGATGGTGAAGCTGGGCGACAAGGTGGCCGAGGCGCGCAAGCTGACCGGTCAGCTGAGCGACATCATGATCCAGGTGACGCGCTTCGTGCTGGAGATCACGCCGCTGGGAACGTTCGGTCTGATCGCCGGGCTCGTCGGCAGCTACGGGTTCGAGAAACTGCTGCCGCTGGGCAATTTCGTCCTGGCGCTGTACGTGGCCTGTACGCTGCACATCGTGGTGGTCTACGGGAGCCTGCTGCTGGCACACGGTCTGAATCCGCTGAAGTTCTTCCGGGGGGCTGCACCGGGCATGCAGGTGGCGTTCGTGAGTTCGTCCAGTTTCGCGGCGATGCCGGCGGCGATGCGCTCGATCACGCACAACCTGGGCGTCAACAAGGACTACGCCTCGTTCGCGGTGCCGCTGGGCGCGAGCATCAAGATGGACGGCTGCGGGGCGATCTATCCGGCGCTGTGCGCGGTGTTCATCGCCCAGTACACGGGCGTGCCGCTGACGCCGGAGCAGTACATCGTGGTGTTGATCGCCTCGGTGCTGGGCAGCTTCGGGACCGCGGGCGTGCCGGGCACGGCGGTCGTGATGGCGACGGTGGTGCTGAGCGCGGCGAACCTGCCGCTGGAGACGATCGGCTACCTCTACGCGATCGATCGCATCCTGGACATGATGCGGACGATGACGAACGTGACCGGGCAGATGCTGGTGCCGGTCCTGGTGGCCAAGGAAACCGGGTTGCTGGATCGTGCGGTCTACGACAACCCGTCGACCAACCTGGGTGTGGACGAGGGCGAAGAACGCCCGTCCTGATCGCACACCGTGCGGATGGGCACGTCGCACAGGGCCGGCATCTGCCGGCCCTGTCTGTGTGGGGCGGACACCGCCTGCCGCCCGAATCTGATGGATGCTCCTTCTCTCCTCGCTGACCACGCACCGTAACGCGGTGTATCAGGGGGGTGTAACAGCGTTGATACAGGCCCGCCACCGTTGACGCTGCGGGGCGCGCCGCCTGTCCCCGCGCACGTTCAGGCAACGATTTTCCCACGCGGATGTAACACCGATGAAGCGGCTGCCGCGTGCGAACGCCGGCAAGGCCTTGTCGTACGGGCCTGCTGGACTTGGCACGATTGCTGCGATGTCCCTGCGCATGTTTTCGGGAGTTCGCCATGGACAGCATCGCCGCACGCAGGACACCGCGCTTCAGCCCCTGGTGGCTGGCCGCAGTGATGGTACTGCCGCTGGCCGCCACGGCCTCCGGCGCACGTCAGGGGGTGAAGGCCCAGCCGGGTGAAATCGTGCTGCTGCGCGATGTGTCCACCCGGCCGGCGTATCGTCCCGCACCGCCCGGGATCGCCCTGATTGCCGAGCCGTCGCCCCGTCGCGAAGTCGGCCAGGCGCTGGGCACCTCGACCGGGATGGATGAACTCAGCGACGACGACTATGCCTCGCTCGGGTCCAATACCGGCGCAGGCGCCGCCCACGGGTCGACCACGATCGAACGCGTGACCGGCCAGACCGTCAACAACACACTGGGCAAGGTCACCGACAACGGCATGCTGTCCGGCGGACAGTTCAGCAACACCATCGGCGGCTCAATGGGCGCGGTGGGCAATGCCACGCGCGGCATCGGCGACCAGGTGCGGGGCGCGCTGGCGCAGTTCCCGCTCGGCCAGCCTGCAGGCGGACCCGGCAAATGAGCGCCTGGCTGCGGGGCAGTGCGCTGACGCTCGCGCTGATCGTTCCGGCTGTCGCCGCGGCGCAGTCCGGCGACGATTACGCCGCGATGCTGTCCTACCTCAACCACAGCCGCATGGACGGCCGTGCGCTGGCCGGCGCCAACGGTGCGATGAGCGTGAACATGGTGGCCGGCGATCTCAACCAGCAGGCCAACCTCATCGGCATCGCCAACGGGCAGCGCGCCAGTGTTGCCGTCCAGGCACAGCAGCGCCAGACCGGCGACCGCGTGCTCGCCGACGGCCCGATGGATGCCAGCGCGAGCATCGGCGGACAGGCACTGCGCGGCGCCAGCGGCGTCGCATCGATCAATCAGGCCAGCGGCAACGGCAACGCGACGCTCAACGTCGTGACCGCGACGCTGGCGCAACAGGGCATACGCGAAACCACCGACGAGGCTCTGGCCGCGTCGGGTGCGCTCGCGTCAGCAGGGGGGCAGGCGACCGTCAACGACGGCCGGCCGGCTGGAACCCGCAGGGTGGCGGTGGAAGCGACCGCACTGCAGGGTTTCGACGGCGTCCTGCAACTCAATCAGATCGCGGGATCCGGCAACGCCACCGCAAATCAACTGAGCATCTCGGTGCAGTCCACCCCGTGAGTAGTCACATCCACCCGATTGTCTGTGATGAGAGAGAGGGCACCATGAACACCACCATGAAGCGGACCGTACTCGCAGTCGCCATCGCTGCGGCATCGGCCACGGCCGGCGCCAACGGCTGGGGCAATGACCGTGACAACCAGAACCAGAGCGCGAACATCAATCACCTGCACAATGTGAGCGAGACCCGCACCAACACCAACACCGATACCAACACCGAAACCAACACCAACACCGATTCGCGGACCTGGAACCGGACCTGGAACAACACCCGCAACACCAACACCACCACCAACACCACCGTCAACGAAGACGTCACCCGCAACCGCGATGTAACGGTCAACGAAGACGTCAACAAGACCAGCAACATCCAGGCCGACGAGCGCAAGGAAAAGAACAACCACGGCGTGGACGTGAACCTGGAGAAGGATCTGCGTCTGAGCTCGGACATCAACTTCTCCGGCGATCCGGAGATCACCGGCTCGATCGACCTGGACTCGGCCGCGATCGCCATCATCGACAACCGCCAGTCGGTCACCAACAACATGGCGGGCAACAGCCTGGTGACCAACAGCGCTTCGATCGCCGATGACGTCGGCGCCGATGCGTCCGGCAACCTCGGCTTCAACGTTGCCGCCGGCGACAACAATGCCCAGGACAACGCCGCATCGCTGTCCGCGGCTGATGCGTCCTTCAGCTTCGGCATGGCCGACGCCGAAGTGTTCGTCAACCAGTACGGCGCAGGCAACACCACCCTCAACTCCGGCGTGACCAACGCGGCGGGCCTGGGCGGCAATGCCTTCAGCGGTGCGTCCGGCAACATCGGCGTCAATGCCACCTCCGGCAACAACAACGAGCAGAAGAACGCGCTCGCCGCCTCGGTGGCCACCGCGGCCTATGCCACCTCGAGCATCAGCTCCAACCAGGTCTCCAGCGGCAATACCGTCAGCAATGCCGGCTATCTGCAGCGCATGACCGATACCGTGGACGTGAGCCTGCGCGGCCGTGTCGCCGGCGGGACCCTCGCGGTGGGTGCGGGCCGCTACAGCGGTACCGGCAACGCCTACCAGAAGGACAACTACTACCTGGATACGTGGAATGGCGAGCTGGACCATCCGAGTGGCAATGCAACGGGCCACATCGACATGGATAACGACATCCAGAACGCGACGGCGAATCCGAATCGCCAGGGTGTGGGCGGTATCGCCTTCGATACCGACGAGAGCGGCACCAGCCAGTTCGTCGAACTGGGCGTGGCCGACCTGTACGCGAGCCTGAGCGGCACCGTCTCCACCACCCGCTGGGTGGCGGTGAATGCAACCAACACCGCGGCCCTGTCCGGCAGTGCGTTCTCCAATGCCTCCGGCAACATCGGGGTGAACGTGTCGGCGGGTACCGGCAACCTGCAGGCCAACAGCCTGGCGCTGGCCGTGGCGCAACCCTCCACCGGCGGCGGTGGCGGCGGCACCGGCGAGTAAGTCTGTCCGTTTTCGCAAGCAGTACGCGTTGAGCGCAACAAACCCGGCCATCCGCCAATGGCCGGGCTCCCCGGGAGCCCCTGTCCCTTCTCCCCCTTTCGGGGCAGGGGCTCCTTCCTGAGCCGGAGAAGGCAATGTCCAACCGTTTTCGCATCTGGATGCTGGTGTGGGCGTTGTCGCTGCTGATGCTGCCGATGGGCGCGGTACGCGCCGGCGATGTCGGCTTCAGTGGCGTGCTGCCCAATGGAGCGGTGCTGACCCAGCGTGTGGAAAGCATGCAGGAACGGCGCTTCCGCAACATCGTGCGGCAGCACACCGACTACAGCTGCGGCGCGGCGGCGCTGGCCACGATCCTGCGCTACGCCTACCACCTGGAGGCGGACGAAGGCACGGTGATCGAAGGGATGATGGGGGTATCGGACCCCCAACTGGTGCACCAGCGTGGATTCTCGCTGCTGGACATCAAACGTTATGTGGAATCGATGGGCATGCGCGGGCGCGGCTACCGCGTCAACGAAGAGCGGTTGCGATCGCTGCGCGTGCCTGGACTGGTGCTGATGGACGTACGCGGGTTCCGTCACTTCGTGGTCCTCAAGCAGGTCCGTGGCGATGTGGTGGACGTGGCCGACCCGATCCTGGGCAACCGCAGCCTGCCCGTCAGTGAATTTCTCAAGGCGTGGCCGTCGCGCGCCGTGTTTGTCGTGATCGGCAGTGATTTCGATCGCAACACGGTGCTGCTGCAGCCTGGCGAACGGCCCAGTGCGCGTTCGCTGTATGCCCGGCAGGGCCCGATCACCGACGCGGAACTGGTCGACTTCGGATTCACCCATGCCGACCTGTTTTAAGGAGTCAACATGAACATCGCAACGTGGACGCCCGGCGTGGTGCTGCTGACCGTGCTCGGCATGGCACCGGCGCATGCCGACGAAAGCCGGCCCGGCAAGGGACTGAGCGAGATCCCCGATCCGGAACTGAACCTCATGCGGGGACGCTACACCGTCGGTGGCAATACAGTGGCCTGGTTCGGCGTCACCATGATCTCGCAGTGGCAGACCGCCGGCGGCCAGTCGGCGCAGAGCGCGCTGAAACTGGGCATGGACTTCACCCAGGGCAGCACCCCGCGTATCACCTTCGCGCCCAGCGTCAGCGTTACCGCCGCCGATGCTCCGCTGCCGGTCACCACCGGTCGCAGCATCGATGCCAGTGGCCTGCAGAACGTGGCCGGACTCAGCCAGACCATCCAGGTCGCCGGCGACGGCAACCAGGCCAGCAATGCCACCCGGCTGACCGTGCGTGACGGTGTTGCGCCGCCCGCCGGTAGCGACAGCGCGCACGTGGCCTCACTGCAGCGCGATGGGGTCAGTGCCATTGCCCAGCTGGACGGCAACAGCGCCAAGGTGCAGTTGCAGATCGAGGGCGCCGGCGCGGTGCAGCAGTGGATCCGCAACGGCAGCGTCGGCCAGAGCATCGCGCTCAGCAGCGACGGCCAGGCGGTGAGCAATCGCCTGCAGATCGATCTGGTCAGGCAGTCCCTGGTCAACAACGTCCCGCTGAGCCAGAACGTGGCCCAGGCGATGACGCTGGTACGGGGTGTAGGCATGGGGCCGGGCCAGTAAGGCAGGACCGGCAAGGGGGCGACAACACAACCGTGGGCCAAGGCAATGCACACTTCGATACGGGCAACACCGCTGGCGCTGGCGGCGCTGGCACTGATGGCAGCGGCGGGCGCGCACGCGCAGCAGCCAGCCGGCAACGACCAGGCCGACGTGAAGGCACTGATGGCGCAGCTGGAAACCCTGAAGGCGAATTACGCCCAGGAAGTGCGGCGGTTGCGCGAGCTGGACATGCAGGTCCAGGCGATGCAGGCACGCCTGACCGGCAAGACCGCACCGGTCGCGGCGGCGGGTGCTGCGGCACCCCCGCCACTGCCTGCCGGCACACCGGCGGCACCGGTGGGCGGCGAGGGCTATGCGAGCAGCGCCGAAGAGGCGCGGCAGGCCAAACAGGAATCGCGGCGCAGCGTGGATGACGTCAAGCAGCAGCAGGCCGCGTTGTTCAGCCGTCGCTTCACCCTGGAAAACAGCCTCACCTACGCCCGCTACGATCGCAAGCAGCTCAGCCTCAACGGCTTCCTTGCCCTGGACGCGATCTTCCTCGGCAACATCGCCATCGAGAACGTGGAGTCCGACACGCTGACCTACAACCTGGCCGCGCGCTGGGGTGTCAGCCCGCGCCTGACCTTGAACATGGACGTGCCCTACCTGGCGCGAAAGACGGTCTTCCAGAAGGGCGGTGCCGGTGGCTCGGCCGCGGCGATCGCGCAGGAGGAAACCACCGGCAACGGAATCGGCGATATCGGCGTCAGCGCCAATTACAAGCTGTTTTCCGAACATGGGCGGTGGCCGGAGACGGTGCTGACCGTGGGGGCCACCGCGCCCACCGGGCGTGCGCCGTACGGGTTGGACTGGAAGGTGCTGGAACGCGATGACGACGACTTCATCCGCTTTGCGGTCCCCGAGCAGCAGCCCACCGGCAATGGCGTATGGCAGGCCAACGTCGGCCTGTCGGCGGTGAAGACCGCCGATCCGGCGATCCTGTTCGCCAACATCGGCTACATCCATTCCTTCCCGCGCAGTTTCGACGACATCGATGCCAATCCGGATACGGTCAACCCCGGCGACGTGAAGCTCGGCGGCTCGTACTACTTCGGTGCCGGCGTCGCCTTCGCATTCAATGAGCGCACCAGCCTCAGCATCTCCTTCAGCGACAAACTCAGTGCGCGCGCCTCCACGCGGTATCGCAACGGCCAGTGGCTGAAGGTGATCGGCAGCGACGCCAATGCCGGCACGCTCAACCTCGGCATCACCTATGCGCTCAATCAGAACACCACGCTGGTGAGCCTGCTCGGCATCGGCCTGACGCCGGACGCGCCGGACTTCACCCTGGCGTTCAAGGTGCCGTACATGCTGTAAGGCATCTCGACGCCAGGCCCTACCGCAGTTCCGGCAGGGCCAGCTGGTGCTTGCGACACAGGCGGTAGATGGTGACCCGCGAGACCTGCATCGTGCGGGCACAGGCGCTGATGTTGAAGTCGCTCTGGCGCAGCGCATGCAGCAGCGTTTCACGCTCGGCCACCTGGCGGGCGTCGTGCAGGCCGCGGTGCGCGGTCGGCAGCAGCGGCTGCCCCAGTTCCAGGTCGGTGGCGCTGATCAGCTCGGTTTCGGCGACGATCGCCGCGCGCTGCACGCGGTTGAGCAGCTCGCGGACATTGCCCGGCCAGTGGAAGCGCTCAAGCGCACGCAATGCGTCGGCGCTGAAGCCGCGCGCGCGGGTGGCATGGCGGTGGCGGAAGCTGTCCAGGAAGTGACGGGCCAGCAGCACGATGTCGCTGCCGCGCTCGCGCAGGGGGGGCAACGGCAGCCGCAGCACGTTGAGCCGGTAGAACAGATCGCGGCGGAACCGGCCCTGTTCCACCGCCGTTTCCAGATCCACATGGGTGGCGGCAAGCACGCGCACGTCCACGGCCAGCGGGCGGTTGCTGCCCACGCGTTCGACCGTGCCTTCCTGCAGCACACGCAGCAGGCTGGTCTGTGCGTCCAACGGCAGGTCTCCGATCTCATCCAGCAGCACCGTGCCGCCATTGGCGGTTTCGAACAGGCCGAGCCGCCGCGCTGCCGCGCCCGTGAAGGCACCGCGCTCGTGCCCGAACAGTTCCGACTGCACCAGGGCGGCCGGGATGGCCCCGCAGTTGACCGCCATGAACGGGTGCGCGTGGCGGGGCGACAACGCATGCAACGCCTGCGCGGCCAGTTCCTTGCCAGTACCGGTTTCGCCGGTGATCAGCACCGGCAGCTCCACCGGCGCGAATTTGCGCAGCGCCGCGCGGGTGACCTGCAGCACCGCACTGTCGCCGATCAGTGCCTGTGGACCGGGTCCGCTGCGCGCGCCGTCGCCGTCGGCGAGTTCCTGCAGGCGCAGCACCAGGTGCGGCATGTCCACCGGGGCACGATAGGTGGCCACGCAGGCCTCCAGCAGCGCGTCCACGGCCGGCGAGGGGGGCAGCCCGGTGGAGGGAACGATCGCCAGCAGGCTCATGTGGCGATGCTCCACCAGCAACTGCTGCAGAGGGGCCAGTTGGGCCGGCACGCCATCGCGCAGGTCGAGCAGACCGACGATCTGGTCGCTGCCACGCATGCCGATGCTGGCGCACTGCTCGGGCGCCACGCCCCGGACCTGCCAGCCTGCCGCCGCCAGCGCGGCACGTTCGTTGGCCAGGGGGCGCCCAAACCAGATCACACACCGGGCCGGGAATTCAGGGACTGCCGCCATGCGTCACCTTGTCGAGAAGAACAGGGGCGGCATCAGGTCCTGGACGGGTGCTCCGAACGTGCCGCCCCACGCCCGGTCCGCTACTCCCCGGCGTTTGGCACGGGGAGATCGCCAGCGAAGAATGCCTGCACGACAGAAGGAACAACGCCGGTTGGCGGCGGTACCGGCCAGCGGCAAGGGCCGGTTCGGAAACCAAAAAAAAGCCGCTGCAAGGCAGCGGCTTTCCCGGCGGGCGGTGGCGGCAGGCTCAGAGCTCGACGCGACGGGCCTGCATGAACTTGGCGCTCCAGTAACCGGTGACCAGGCTGTCCACACGGACGTCCTTGCCGGTGCTGGGGGCGTGCAGGAAGCGGCCTTCACCGACATAGATGCCGACGTGGTCGACCCGGCCCTTGCGGCCGAAGAACACCAGGTCGCCGGCTGCCAAGGCGTTGCGGTCGTTGATCAGTTCGGCCTCGCCGTCATGGGCCATCTCGCGCGAGACGCGCGGCAGTTCGATGCCCAGAGCGGTACGGAACACGTAACCGACCAGGCCGCTGCAGTCGAAGCCGCTGTCCGGCGAGGTGCCGCCCCAACGGTACGGGGTGCCCAGCAGGGTCATCGCGCGGCGCAGCAGGGACTGCACCTTGCCGTTGTCGGCGGCGCTGCCGACCACGGCGCCGGTGCTGGCGTCGTAATTGGCGAGCAGGCGGCTCAGATCGCCGGCGACCATCGCCGAGCGGTCCATCAGGGGAATGGTGTCGTTGGCCGCCAGGTGCGGAAGCAGGGCGGCGAGGGTGGCGCTGGCAGCGGCATCGGCCTTGCTGCGGGCCGGCGCTTCAGCCTTGGGACGGGCCGGCGCGGTGGAATCGGGGGTAGCGGTGACGGCGGGTGCAGCAGCCTCGGAGCCGGTCGTCGGAGCGGTCTGGGCCCAGGCCGGAAGGCTGGCCAGGCAGAGCGCGAAAGCGAGGAGGGCGGGTCGGGCGCTTCGCCGGGAAGCGGCGGTCTGGCCTTTGCAAGTCAGGTCGTCTGTCGTCACGCGGCGGTCACTGAATAAAAACGATGGGTGATCATGCCGTGTAAGACCTGTGATTTGGTACAAATTCCGTTAAATTTTCGTTTTACTAGGTGTGATATTCGTCACAAATTTGGACCTTGCCCCTGTTCAGCTTAGTGCAGGACACGTTTCGCCCCTGTGTAATGGTCCTTCCAGTACGCGCCACCGAGCGAATCCAGCCGCACCGTTCCACCGGTGCTGGGGGCGTGGACAAACCGCCCTTCACCCACATAGATGCCGACGTGCGAGACGCTGCCGCGGCTGCCGAAGAAGACCAGATCGCCCGGCGCCAGCCGCTGCGGGTCGATCTTCGGCCCTTGGACGGCAGCCAGGTCGCGCGAGGTGCGCGGCAGGCGCAGGTCCAGCATTTCCCTGTACACGTAGGCGACCAGGCCGCTGCAGTCGAAGCCGGACTCGGGCGTGTTGCCGCCGTAGCGATACGGGGTGCCGACCAGACCGATGGCGCGCATCAGCACGGCGTTGGCCGCCGCCGGGTCGCTCGGTGCCACTGTGGGCCAGACCTGGCTGGCGGCGGGCGGGGACGAGGGACGGACCGCCTTGCCGCCACCGCAACCGGCGAGCAGGGCGACCGCGAGCAGGGCCAGCGCCCGGCGGACGGGCAGGCGGGTTGCGGGCGAAACTGGCGTCAGCTGCATGTTGTCCGGATAATGCGCCACCTTAGATGGCCGTCATCATGGCGGCGTATCCGGCGGGCGACAACCCGCCTCACCCGTCTGCCCGATGGCAGTCCCAGACAGAGTTGCGCATGAAGATCGAAAAAGACCGCGTCGTCCGTTTCCATTACACCGTCTCGGAACTCGGCCAGGAGCCGATCGAGAGCTCCAGGGATCGTGATCCGCTGGCGATCCTGATCGGCCACGGCAACATCATCCCGGGCCTGGAAAACGCCATGATGGACAAGGAAGCCGGCGCGACCTTCGCCGTCGACGTGAAGGCGGCCGATGCCTACGGCGAGCGCCGTGACGGCCTGAGCCAGCGCGTGCCCAAGAAGCACTTCGGTACCACCCGCCTGGTGCCGGGCCAGCAGGTCGTGCTGCAGACCAACTTCGGCCCGCGCGCGGTCACCGTGCAGAAGGTCGGCATGAGCGTGGTCGACGTCGACCTGAACCACCCGATGGCCGGCAAGGATCTGCACTTCGATGTGGAGATCGTTGAAGTGCGCGAAGCCAGCAAGGAAGAAATCGAGCACGGCCACGTGCACGGCGACGGCGGCCACCAGCACTGATTTTCCGCCAACGCGCTGTACCGCAACGGCCCGCTTCGGCGGGCCGTCTGCGTCTGCGGCGCCGCCATGCCGCGTCTGCGGCGCCATACTGTCCGCCCTTGCCCCCGGAACGCCCGTGAACGCAGCCGCTCCTTCCTTGCAGCCGATCGGTGCCGGCGAGCGCATCGCGGTGATCGACATCCTGCGCGGTTTCGCCCTGCTGGGCATTCTGCTGATGAACATCGAAGCGCTCAGCGGTCCGCTGGATCTGTCCTTCACCAGCATCGATCCGCACTGGCAGGGTGCCGACTACTGGACCGACGCGGCCATTTACGTGCTCGTCCAGGGCAAATTCTTCACCCTGTTCTCGCTGCTGTTCGGCGCCGGCTTCTCGGTGATGGCGCAGCGTGCGGCGGCCGCCGGCCGCGAATTCACCCCTTTCTACCTGCGTCGCAGCGCCGCGCTGCTGCTGATCGGCCTGTGCCATGCACTGCTGGTGTGGTCCGGCGACATCCTGGTGATGTACGCGTTGATCTCGCTGCCGCTGCTGGCCTGCCGCGAGGCGCCGCGCAGCTGGCTGCCGGTGATGGGTGTGGGCAGCTACCTGCTTGCGGCCGTGCTCTTGCTGCTGATGGGCGCGCTGATGGGCGCATTGGTTGCCAGTGGCGATCCGGGCGGGCAGACGCGCGAAGCGATGCTGCAGGCCCAGCAGACCATCGAACTGCAGCGGCAGGCGTATGGCTACGGCAGTTGGAGCCAGGCCGTCGCGCAGCGTTTCAGCGACCTTGGCGCGATGCTGTCGGGCATCATGATCGTCGGGCCGGAAGTGCTGGGCATGTTCCTGATCGGCAGCTGGTTCGCGCGCAGCGGCGCACTGGCCGAGCCGGCACGTTTCGCCGGCCTGTACGCGGCGCTGCGCTGGGTCGCGCTGCCGGTGGGGCTGGCGCTGATGCTGGTGAGTGCGTACTGGGTGCCGTATCTGGCCCCGGGCACATTCACGCCGGCCAGTGGGGCGGCCTACGCGCTGTCGTCGGTGGCCAGCCTGCTGATGTGCCTGGGCTACCTGGCCTGGGTCGTGCGCGTGCGCGATCGGCTGCACTGGCTGGCGCCGGTGGGGCGGATGGCGCTCACCCACTACATCGGCCAGTCGCTGGTCTGCACGTGGATCTTCTACGGATACGGCCTGGGCCTGTTCGAGCAGGTGCCGCGGCTGTGGCAGGTGCCGTTCGCGCTGGCGTTGTTCGGCGTGCAGGTACTCGTCAGCCATTGGTGGCTGCGGCACTTCCGTTTCGGTCCGCTGGAATGGGTGTGGCGCGCCATGACCTACCTGCAGTGGCCGCCCCTGCGCCGAGGCGACGCGCGCGCGTGAGCCCGGCATCGTCACGCATGGCTCGCGGCCGGGCGTGGCATGCTCGGGGTCCTGTCTGAAGGTGGGCGACCGTCCACCTGCCATCTGTTCGAGTACTGCCAATGACGACGCACTACGACTATGACCTGATCGTGCTGGGGGGCGGCTCCGGTGGCCTGGCGGCGGCCTTCCGCGCCGCGCAGCACGGTCGCCGGGTGGCCATGCTGGAGCCCGGTGAACTCGGCGGCACCTGCGTCAACGTCGGCTGCGTGCCGAAGAAGGCCATGTGGCTGGCGGCCGATCTGGCCGGGCGCATCGGCCTGGCTGCGGCAATGGGCTTTGATGTTCCGCTGCGTCCGGCGCTGGACTGGAAGGAACTGGTGGTGCACCGCCAGGCGTACATCGCCAACATCCATGCCAGTTATCTCAAGCGCCTGGACGAGAACAAGGTGGTCCGCGTGCCGCGCCGCGGCCGTCTGGTCGATGCGCATACCGTGGAATGCAGCGACGGCGTGCGCATCAGTGCCGAGCACATCCTGATCGCCACCGGCGCGCATCCGCAGCGCCCGGATATTCCGGGGGCGGCGCTTGGGCTGGTCTCCGATGATTTCTTCAACCTGTGCAGTGCCCCGGCGCGCGTGGCCATTGTCGGCGGTGGCTACATCGCCGTGGAGCTGGCCGGCCTGCTGCAGGCGCTGGGCAGCCGGGTGACACTGCTGGTGCGTGGCGACCGCCTGCTGGAACGGTTCGACGCGGAGCTGACCGCGCAGCTCGCCGACAACCTGCGCCACCAGGGCGTGCAGCTGCATTTCGGCTATCGCCTGCGCGAGTTGCAGCGCGACGGCGATGCAGTGGTGGCGTTGGGCCATGACGGGCCTGCCGACGGGCAGTTCGACGCGCTGTTCTTCGCCACCGGTCGCCGCGGCAACAGTGCCGACCTCGGGTTGGAAGCGCTGGGCGTGGTGGTGGGCGACAAGGGCGAGGTGGAGGTCGACGCATGGCAGACCACGGCCGTGCCGAGCGTGCACGCGGTGGGCGACATTGCCGGCAAGGTCGGTCTGACCCCGGTGGCCATCGCCGCGGCGCGCACGCTGATGGATCGCCTGTTCGGCGGCCAGCCGCAGGCGAAGATGGACTATGAGAACGTCGCCAGCGTGGTGTTCTCGCACCCCGCGCTCGGCGCGGTGGGGCTGAGTGAGGAAGAGGCCTGCGCGAGGTACGGCGATGTACGCGTGTATCGCAGCAACTTCCGCCCGATGCTGCAGGCACTGGCCGACGGTACCCAGCGCAGCCTGTTCAAGCTGGTCTGCGTGGGCGAGGAGGAGCGTGTGGTGGGCGTGCACCTGCTTGGCGAGGCGGCCGATGAAATCCTGCAGGGCTTCGCGCTGGCGGTGAAGATGGGGGCGACCAAGGCGCAGTTCGATGCCACCGTGGCGATCCATCCGACCTCGGCCGAGGAAGTCGTGCTGATGCGATAACACGGCCATTCCAGCAAGGCCGTCGCGTCGGACGCGTGCGACAATCCCGTCCCGATTCCTCTGTTGCAGCCGCGCGCGCGGCTGCCCGCCGTCCTGATGCCGCCCACCGTGTCGTCGCTTCCCACCTCGTCCAGCCGCATCGCCGCCGGTGGCATCGCGCTGGCCGCGGTCGGTGCGATCGCGGCGTCCGGCAAGGCGGTGATCGTCAAGCTGGCCTACCGGCATGGCGTGGATGCGACCACGCTGCTGGCGCTGCGCATGCTGATGGCCTTTCCGCTGTTCGCCGCGCTCGCGGTATGGTCGGCGCGGCGCGCCACGGCGCTGTCATGGGCGGATCGGGGCAGGGTGGTGTGGCTGGGTTTCACCGGCTACTACCTGTCCAGCCTGCTCGACTTCCAGGGGTTGCAGTACATCAGCGTGACCCTGGAACGGCTGATCCTCTATCTCAATCCGACCCTGGTGCTGCTGATCAGCCTGGTGCTGCTGAAAAAGCGCCCCGGCCGCTGGCAGCTCGCCGCGCTCGTGCTGAGCTATCTCGGCGTGCTGCTGGCGTTTGGCCACGACCTGCAGCTGGAGGGCGGACGCATCGTGCTGGGCAGTGCGCTGGTATTCGCCAGTGCACTCAGCTATGCGTTGTACCTGTTCGGCAGCGGCCAAGTGGTGGCGCGGATCGGTGCGATCCGCCTGACCGCCTATGCCAGCTGCGTCGCATGCGTGCTGTGCGTACTGCACTTCGCGCTGCTGCACCCGCTGGCCGCGCTCGGCCAGGCGCCGGCGCCGGTGTATGGGCTGTCGCTGCTCAATGCGACGGTGTGCACCGTCCTGCCGGTGCTGGCGATCATGCTGGCGGTCAAGCGGATCGGCTCGTCGCTGGCTGCGCAGGTCGGTATGCTCGGGCCGGTATCCACCATCGTGATGAGTCTATGGCTGCTCGACGAACCGATGGGTCCCTGGCAGATCCTGGGGACCGCGCTGGTACTGGTCGGCGTGCTGCTGGTCAGCCGCGTGCGCGCGTGACGGGCGCGCCCCCGCCGGCAGGCGATGATCCGGCGGCCCAGGCCCGTGAACGCATCCTGGCGGTGATCCGGGCGATTCCGCGAGGGCAGGTGATGGGCTATGGCCAGGTGGCGGCCAGGGCCGGATTGCCGGGCCGGGCGCGATTGACCGCGCGCGTGCTCGGGCAGAACGAGGACCCCGACCTGCCGTGGCATCGGGTGCTGCGCTCTGACGGGCGCATCGCGATGCCGGAGGGATCGCGTGGCTGGCGTGAACAGACCCAGCGGCTGCGCGCCGAAGGCGTGGCGGTCGAACGCGGCAGGGTCAAGCACATGCCGCGCAGCGCCGATGATCTGGACGCGGCGCTGTGGGGTCCGGGCTGAGCGTTCGCCCGGGCCGGGTCGGGGGTGAACGGGCCGCGCTATGATGCACACGGTTCCAAAGGATGCCCCCATGTTCCCGCGACTGCCCACCGTCACCAAGGCGCTGTTGATCGCCAACATTCTGCTGTTTCTGCTGCAGCAGCCGTTCCTGCTCGGCAACGGCACGTTCGAGCCGTTCATGCTGCAGCCGCTGCGCAGCGGATTCGATCCGTTCTCGCCGGGCGGCAATTTCCAGCCCTGGCAGCTGCTGACCTACGGCTTCCTGCATGGCAGCGTGGGCCACCTGTTCTTCAACATGCTCGCACTGTTCATGTTCGGCGCGCCGCTGGAACAGACCTGGGGTGAAAAGCGGTTCCTCACCTATTACCTGGTCTGCGTGGTCGGCGCCGGGCTGTGCCAACTGGTGGTTGGCATGATGATGGAAAACCCGGCCACGGTGCTGGGCGCGTCCGGTGGCGTGTTCGGCCTGCTGCTGGCCTACGGCATGCTGTTCCCGAACCAGCGGGTGATGCTGCTGTTCCCGCCGATTCCGATGAAGGCACGCACCTTCGTGATCGTGTTCGGTGCGATCGAGCTGATGCTGGGCGCCACCGGCTGGCAGCCCGGCGTGGCCCACTTCGCCCACCTCGGCGGCATGCTGTTCGGCTGGCTGCTGATCCGCTATTGGCGCGGCCAGCCGCCGTTCAACCGTCGCCCGCCGGGCGGCCCGCGGCCCAACCATCTGCGTCGGGTCAAGTAGGACGGGGCAGGGCCGTCAGATGACGGTCGCAGGTCTGTACCGGCACGTGCTGGGCAGCGCCTTCGACGCGCTTCGTGTTCGTCGTCGAGATCGCCGTGCCGGTCACCGGCCTGATCGCCGCATACAGCGGCCCCCTGCAGCCAGAGCGGTAGTCCCGTGCGGCGCGGGCAGGCCGCAACGAAAAAGGCGCCCGGTGGGCGCCTTTTTCGTTACCTCACCGCGACAGGCTCAGCGCCAGACCTTGATCTGGTCGCCATCCACGCGCTGCATCGGCTGGCCCGGCTTGCAGCTGAAGGTCGCACCGAATGCCGGCAGGTTGGACAGCGGGCCATTGGTGCGCCAGCGGCCCGGCGCCAGGATGTCCGAGGTCACGCGCTGCGCCGCTTCGTTCGGCGACAGCTGCTGCGGCCACAGGGTGGCCCAGGCACGGAAGAAACCCTGGCGGGCGGCCGGCTTGGCGTTCGGTTCGACCGCGTTGTAGGCCTCCCACGCCAGTTCCAGGCCGGCCAGATCGGCCAGGTTCTCTTCGCGGGTCAGCTCGCCGTTGACCTTGGCGCCCTTGACGCCGGGGAACTCGTAGCCGCTGTACTGGGCGGCCACGCGGTTGCCGAACAGGGTCCAGGCGGTCTTGTCGGCCGGGGTCCACCAGCTGCGCAGTTCGCCCTTGGCATCCACCAGTGCGCCCTTGGCGTCGATGGCGCGGGTCAGCTCGTGCGCGACCAGCGCACCGAAGCTGCCGAACTTGTCGGCGGTGTCGGCCTTGGCGTTGAACACCGGGCCCTGCAGCACGGCGGCGGTGACGATCAGGCGGTTCTGCGCGATGTCATACGCCAGTGCCGGCTGCTGCGGCAGCACGTCCCAGCGGCGGTCCGCGTTGCCCTTGCCGATGCGCTTCATTTCCTCACGGTGGCGCCAGGTCGAGGCGATCAGCATGTTGCCGCCGAAGCTGCCACGGCCCATCGGCTGCACGGTGTAATCCAGGTCGCGCAGCGGGGTGCCGATTTCGATCTTCATCGCGGCCAGCTTGGCCTGTGCCTCGGTCTTGGCGTCCGCGCTCATCCAGGTGCTGCGCTTGACCGCTTCGATCTGCACTTCGCGCAGCTTGTCCACGATCAGCGCGGCCTGGCGGCGGTCATCGGCCGACAGGTGCTTGCTGGCGTACTCGCGGCCAAGCATCGGGCCGGCGGCCACGTTGATGGCATCCAGGGTCTGCTCCCAGCGCGCCGGGGCGATGGTCTCGCCGCGGATCACCCGGCCGCGGAACTCGAACTCGGCGTCGCGGTAGGCCTTGGACAGGTACGGTGCCATCGCATCGCCCACGCGCCAGCGCAGGTAGGCCTTCCACTGGTCCGGTTTGATCCGGGTGACCATGCCGTCGAGCTGCTTGAACAGCGCCGGATCGGACAGCGAAACCAGGTCGTCATTGACACCCTGCACCTTGAGGAACGCATCCAGCTGCAGGTTGCGGTACCGGCCGGTGAGTTCCTTGGTGGAGATCGGCGCATAGTTGTTGAACGGGTTGTTGATGCCGGCCAGCGACTGCGCGTTGCGCGCCAGCTCGGTCTCCAGCGCGATCACCGCCTGCGACTCGGCATCCAGCTTGGCCGCCGGCGTGCCGGTCAGCGCCAGGATCTGCTTGACGTAGGTGCGGTAGCGGCCCATCAACGCCACGGTGTCGGCATCGGTGCGGGTATAGAACGCCGGGTCGGGCAGGCCCATGCCGCCCTGCATGAAGTAGCCGATGTGGCGGTCCAGCGCCTTGAGGTCCACGTCCGGTGCGAAGTTGAAGGCCACCGGGATGCCCACCTGGTGCAGCGCGGCGATCGAGGCCGGCACGTCCTTGGCCTTCTTGATCGCGTTGATGCGGGTCAGCAGCGGGGCGATCGGGTTGGAGCCGTCGGCCTCGACCGCGGCCTCGTCCAGGCCGCTGGCCCAGAAGTCACCCAGCAGTTTCTGCACGTTGCCCTGCGGGGCCGTCATCGCGGCATCCAGCAGTTCGCGCTGCTGCACGCGGGTACGCTCGGCCATCAGGCCCAACGCCGTGGTGGCTCCCACCTGCGGCACCGGGTTGGACTTCAGCCAGGCGGCATTGGTCGCCTCGTAGAAATCGGTGCACTGCGCGCTGGCGGCCGGCGCGCGGGCGGCCTTTTTCTTGGGAGCGGCATGGGCGTCGTTGGCGGCGACCAGGGTGACCAGGCTGAGGCCCAGCGCGACGGCGAGCGGACGGAAGTTGGGCATGTAAAGCAAATCCATCGAGGATTGAAGATCGCGCGAGTGTACCAAGCCGCACCGCACGGCGGCATGCATGGCGCACCCTTCGTCGGGCCCAAAAGCAAAGGCCCGGAAATCCGGGCCTTTGCGGGTTCAACAGGTCAGGCGGGGCTTACCAGATCACCACCTGCTGGTCGCCGGTGCGGACCATCGGCGAACCGGCCTTGCACTGGAACGCGGCCGCGAAGCTCGGCAGGTTCGACGGCGCGCCCATCGCGCGGAACTGCGAAGGGGCGTGCGGATCGGTGGCCAGGCGGACCTTGGCGTTTTCCGGGGTGTACTTGGTGCGCCACACGGTGGCCCAGTTGAAGAAGAAGCGCTGGTCGCGGGTGAAACCGTCGATCTTCGGATCTTCCTTGCCGGCCGACGCCTTCTGCAGCGCGTCGTAGGCAGTGGCCAGGCCGCCCAGATCGGCGATGTTCTCGCCCAGGGTCAGGCTGCCGTTGACGTGCTGGTCGCCGACCTTGTAGCTGTCAAACTGCTTGACCAGCTTGCCGGTCAGGCCGCTGAAGTTCTTGGTGTCGGCCGGAGTCCACCAGTTCTCGAAGTTGCCGGTCGGCCCGAAGCGGCTGCCCTGGTCGTCGTAGCCGTGGGTCATCTCATGGCCGATCACCGCGCCGATGCCGCCGTAGTTCAGCGCGTCGTCGGCCTTGGGATCGAAGAACGGCGGCTGCAGGATGGCGGCCGGGAACACGATCTCGTTCTGCAGCGGGTTGTAGTACGCGTTGACCGTCTGCGGGGTCATGCCCCACTCGGTCTTGTCGACCGGCTGGCCGATCTTGGACAGCGCGAACCTGTAGTTGAACTCGTCCGCCGCGCGCACGTTGCCCAGGTAGCTGTCGCGGGTGGTGGTCAGGCCGCTCCAGTCACGCCACTTGTCCGGATAACCGATCTTCGGGGTGAAGGTCTCCCACTTGGCGATGGCCTTGGCCTTGGTCTCATCGCTCATCCAGGTCAGGCCCTGGATGCGTTCCTTGAGCGCGGCAGCCAGGTTCTTGACCAGCACTTCCATCTTCGCCTTGGCTTCCGGGGAGAAGGCGACCTTGACGTACAGCTGGCCGAAGGCTTCGCCCGCATCATCCTCGATGGTGCCGAGCACGCGCTTCCAGCGCGGTTTCATCTCCTTCTGGCCGTTGAGGATCTTGCCGTAGAAGTCGTAGCTTTCCTGCACGAAGGCGTCGGCCAGGTACGGCGAGGCGGTGTCCACGGTGCGGAAACGCAGGTAGGCGCGCCACACCGACGGGTCGGTATCGCCCAACGCCTTGCTCACTTCCTGGTGGAAGGCCGGCATGGCCAGCGAGAACGTCTCCGGCGTGGCAACGCCCTGGGCCTCGAAGAACTTGCTCCAGCTGAAGTTCGGGGTCAGCTTGTCGGCGTCGGCCACCGTGACCGGGTTGTAGTTCAGCTCGACGTTGCGCGACAGCTCCACGCTGGACTTGGAGGCCTTGGCCAGGCGGGTCTCGAACTTGACCACGTCGGCCGCCTGCTTGGCGGCGTCGGCGGCAGCCACGCCGGACAGCTCCAGCACCTTGGCCACGTGAGCCTGGTAGGCCTTCAGCTTGTCGGCGTACCTGGCGTCGGTGTAGTAGGTGGTGTCAGGCAGGCCCAGGCCGCCCTGGCTGGCGTACGCCATGTTCATGCTGGAGTTCTTGAAGTCCGCTTCCGGGCCGAAGGCGAACAGCACATTCTGGCCCTTGGCCGCGCTGCTGCGCAGGTAGTCGGCGATGGCGTCCTTGTTCTGCAGGCTGTCGATCGCGGTCAGGTCGGCCTTCAGCGGCTCGATGCCCTGTGCGTTGATCTTGGCCTCGTCCATGCCGGACGCCCAGAAGTCGCCGACGATCTTCTCGATGCCGGTCGGGTTCTTGATCGCGGCCACCTGCTCGGCGAGCTGGTGCTGGACGGTCACCGAGCGCTCGTCGAGGATGGTGAAGGCGCCCCAGCTGGTGCGGTCGGCCGGGATCTCGTTGGCGGCCAGCCACTTGCTGTTGACGTAGTCGCCGAACGCGGTGCACGCATCCAGGCTGGTATCCAGGTCGGACGGGTGGAAGGCGTTGTACGCCGGCAGCTTGGCCTCGTCCAGCGTCAGTGCGGGAGCAGCGGCGGGCGCCGGCGTGGCGGTGGAGGCGGCGCTGTCCGCAGCGGGCGTTTCGGTCTTGCCGCAGCCGACCAGCGCGGCCGAGACCGCCAGGGTCAGCAGAACAATCTTGGGTGTGCGAGAGATCACTTGAATGGCCTCCAGGCCGATGAGTCATGCGGAGTGCCCCCGGGAGGGCCGTGGGCCAGACGATACGCCGGTGGCCCAGCCTGCAAGGGTGTCGAAGGTCATGGCCGGTGGTCAAGGGGGACAGGCAGGCGGCCAATGCCCGGGCCGGGTACAGCGACCGGCCGGGATCGGCACGTCCCCGACGGCCGGGCAGCGGCCCATCCGGCGGTGTATATAGTGCCTATGGGACACGCATCGGCCCGGACGTGGGACGCGATCATCATCGGCGCCGGTCACAACGGCCTGGTGTGCGGCGCCTATCTGGCCCGCGCCGGCAAACGCGTGCTGATCCTGGAGCGCCGGGCCACGGTCGGCGGCGCTGCGGTGACCGAGACCTTCCATCCCGGCTTCCGCAATTCGGTGGCGTCGTACACGGTGTCGCTGCTGCAGCCGCAGGTGATCGCGGACCTGGACCTGGCCGGCCACGGACTGCAGGTGGTACCGCGCCGCATCAACAATTTCCTGCCGCTGCCGGATAACCGCTATCTGCTCGCCGGGCAGGGCAGGACCGCGGCCGAAGTGGCGCGCTTTTCCGCCCGCGATGCCGAACGCCTCCCGCTGTATGAGCAGCGCCTGGAGGTGTTTGCCGACGTGCTGCGCGCGCTCGCGCTGCAACCGCCGCCGAACGTGGGCGAGGGCGGCTGGCTGCATGCGCTGCCGGCGTTGTGGCAGGCAGGCAAACTGGGCAGGCAGCTGTACGCGTTGTCGCCGGCCCTGCGCCAGGAGCTGCTGGACCTGTTCACCATTTCCGCCGCCGAATACCTGGACCGCTGGTTTGAAAGCGAACCGATCAAGGCGCTGTTCGGTTTCGACGGCATCGTCGGCAACTATGCCAGTCCCCATGCGCCAGGCACCGCTTACGTCCTGCTGCATCACGCCTTCGGGCAGAGCAACGGCGTCAAGGGCGCCTGGGGCCACGCGCTCGGCGGGATGGGCGCGATCACCCAGGCGATGGCGGCGGCGGCGACCGCGGCCGGCGCCACCGTGCGCACCGGCGCGGGCGTGCGCCGCGTCCTGGTTGAACACGGTCGTGCGGTCGGCGTGGAAACGCTGGCCGGCGAGCGCATCGGCGCGCGCAGCGTGGTCGCCAACGTCAATCCGAAACTGCTGTACGAACGCCTGCTGGCGCCGGCCGAGGTGCCCGAGGCCACCCGCGAGCGCATGGCCCACTGGCGCTGTGGGTCCGGTACCTTCCGCATGAACGTGGCGCTGTCGCACCTGCCGTCCTTCACCTGCCTGCCCGGCCCGGGCGATCACCTCACTGCCGGCATCATCATCGCCCCCAGTCTGGATTACATGGACCGCGCCTGGCAGGATGCGCGGGCGCACGGGTGGTCGCGCGAACCGGTCGTCGAGCTGCTGATTCCCAGCACGCTGGACCCGTCGCTGGCGCCGCCGGGGCAACACGTGGCCAGCCTGTTCTGCCAGCACGTCGCGCCCCAGCTTCCGGACGGCCGGCACTGGGACGACCATCGTGAAGAAGTCGCCGACCTGATGATCGCCACGGTCGAGCGCCACGCGCCGGGATTCGCCGCATCGGTGCTGGGACGGCAGAGCCTCAGTCCCCTGGATCTGGAGCGCACCTTCGGGTTGATCGGTGGCGACATTTTCCACGGCGCGCTCAGCCTCAACCAGCTGTTCAGTGCGCGACCCATGCTGGGTCAGGCCGACTACCGGGGGGCGTTGCCGGGGTTGTATCTGTGCGGTGCGGGCACCCATCCCGGAGGCGGCGTCACCGGTGCGCCGGGCCACAACGCCGCCCGCGCCATCCTCGCCGACTAGCGGCGCAGCCAAAGAAAAAGCCCGGCGGATGCCGGGCTTTTTCGTGGTGCGGTTCTGGATGGATCAGAACTTGTAGGTGATGCCCATGTACATGTAACGACCGATGCTGTCGTACAGGGCGGCACCGGCGTCGGCACCGAAGTAGTTCACCGGCGGATCCTTGTCGAACACGTTGTCCACGCCCACGTAGACGTCGATGCCCGAGTTCGGGAACTTATAGCCGACCTGCATGTTGTGGTACAGGTACGACGGGTTGCGGATCGGGCTCTGCGAACCCGGGTTGGAGTTGTAGCTGTCCGGGGTGACGCGCAGGTTGCCGTCGACGTAGGTCATGTCCCACGAAGCGCGCCAGTCACCACGCTTGTACGTGGTGGTGAACTGACCGCGCCAGCGCGGATCGGTGTAGTACGTGACGTATTCGGTGAACTCGTCCGGGAACGACTGGAAGGCCCACTCACGCGACTGGATCAGACGGGTGCCGACCAGGCGCATGGTGGTGAAGCCACCCAGCAGGTTGAAGCGGTAGTCCA
This sequence comes from Stenotrophomonas sp. Marseille-Q5258, assembly GCF_946900935.1. Classification (NCBI taxonomy): domain Bacteria; kingdom Pseudomonadati; phylum Pseudomonadota; class Gammaproteobacteria; order Lysobacterales; family Lysobacteraceae; genus Stenotrophomonas; species Stenotrophomonas sp. Marseille-Q5258. The sequence goes on along the minus strand of NZ_CAMPPN010000011.1, from coordinate 94,115 downwards.
TTTCCAGGTCGACGCCGACGCGACGCGACTTGGCCAGGTTTTCCGAGATCGCGACCCAGTTGTAGATGCTGTATTCCGGGAACGCGGTGCCGGTCGGCGAGGTGTAGCCGCCCACCGGGGCGCGCTTGATGGAATCGCAGAACGGGTTGTTCTGCACGCCTCCGGGCGAATCCACGCAGCGGGTGGCCAGGGTCTGGGCGGAGACCGAACCGATCGCGTCGGTCAGGGTCACGCGCCAGTAGTCCATCGACATGCCGAAGCCTTCCAGGAACTCCGGCTGCCACACGAAGCCGAACGACAGGGTCTTGGCTTCTTCCGGCTTCAGGTTCGGATTGCCGCCGCTGACGCCCGGACGGTTGGCCGAGTAGGTGTCAACCCAGTTGGCCGGGATGCCCAGCGCGGCGCAGTTGGCAGCGCGCAGAGCCGGGTCCTTGGCGGTCGCCGGACGGTTGCTGTTGGTGCTGAGCGTGCTGCAGGGGTCGGCGATGGTCGCGAAGTTCTGCGACTGCGGGTTGTACAGCTCGCCGATGCTCGGGGCACGCACGGCGCTGGCGTAGGTACCACGCACGCGCAGGCTGCTCAGGATTTCCCAATCCAGGCCGACGTTCCAGGTCTTGGTGTCGCCGATGGAGTTGTAGTCCGACCAGCGGCCGGCCAGATCCAGGTTCAGTCGACGGATCAGCGGCAGGTCGGCCAGCAGCGGCACGGTGGTTTCCGCGAACACTTCCTTGACGTCGTACTCACCGCCGCGGCTCGGAATGGCGTTGAGGAAGGTCAGGCCCAGCGCCGACAGGGCGTCGGTGTTTTCCTGGCTCTGTTCCTTGCGGTACTCGACACCGCCGGCGAAGCCGACGTCGCCGGCCGGCAGCGAGAACAGCGAGTTGTTGGCGACCGAGGCGCTGAACACCTGCTGCTTCAGCTTGGACTGGTTCAGCGAACGGGTGTTGAACCACTCGGCCGCTTCCTTGGAAATGGCGCCGTTGCCGAAGACCGAGAACGGCACGCACCCGGCGATCAGAGCCTGGTTGTAGCGCTGCCCGGTGTTCGGGTTGATCGCGTTCGGGTCCAGCGAGGCACGGCAGACGACACGGCCGCTGGAATCCAGGGCGGTATCCATACCGGCGTGCCAACGCTCGTTGATGCGGTTGTTCAGGTTGATGCGGTCGATGGTGGTCTGGCCGAAGTTGGCCGACGCTTCATACGTCCACTCTTCGCCCAGGTTGCCTTCCAGGCCCAGCACGGCGCGGGTGGTCTGGCGTTCGATCTGCTCGCCGCGACGGCCGGCATCGACGTTGAAGCGGGCCAGGATCAGATTGCTTTCCGCGTTGTTGCTGTCGGTCGAGATCGCACGATTGGTGGTGCTGCCATCGGCGTTCGTCACGGTCACGCGGCGCGAATCCATCAGCGCGCGCAGATCGTTGGAGATGTACGCGTTGTCGCGGCGCAGACGCAGGCTGCTGTCGAACGCCGGCTGGCCGTAGAACTCCGACTCGGTCTTGGTGTACTTGCCTTCGAAGAACAGACGGTGGTTGTCGTTCAGTTCGAAGTTGAGCACGGTGTTGAAGCTGACGCGGTCGAACGACGGCTGCAGGTCGGCAACGGCGTTCAGGTCGGCGAAGTCGCAGTCCACGCAGCTGGTGGCGCTGACGATGGTGCCGTCGTAGCGGTTCTTGCGGAAGGTGCCGTCATCGTTGAACAGGTAACGGTTGGACGGGCTGAACGCCGTGGTGCGGGTGCCGGTACGCGAGATCGTCATCGGCCCCAGATCCATCGTACCGCCGTACGAGATGGAGTGGTTGCCACCCGGGCTGGCCAGGATGGTCTGCGGATTGCTTTCGCTCGGCGGCTTGGTGCGGTCGTAGTTCGGGTTCGGCACCGAGACCTGGTAGCGACGGCCGATTTCACGGTCGCCACGGCCGAAGCGGCCCTGCTTGCTGTATTCCAGCGCGATGGCGGCGCTGCCGCGGCCGTCGGCGAAGTCGCTGCCGCCGGAGAAGCTGACGAACGAGCGGTCGAAGCTGCCTTCGTCTGCCTGGCCCGCCTGGGCACGCAGCTCGAAGCCTTCGAAGCTCTTCTTCATGATGAAGTTGACCACGCCGGCCACGGCGTCGGCACCGTACACGGCCGAGGCGCCGCCGGTGATCACTTCAACGCGCTCGATCCATTCCACCGGGATCGTGTTGACGTCGACCGAGGTCGAGCCCGGGCTGGCGCCCACGTGGCGACGACCATTGACCAGCACCAGGGTACGCGACGGACCCATGCCGCGCAGATCCATCAGGCCCAGACCAGCGGTACCGATGAAGCGCGTCGAGTTGCCCAGCGAGTAGCTCGGGGTCAACTGCGGCATCTTGTTCATCAGGTCGCCGATGTTCAGCGCGCCCGTGCTGCGGATTTCCTCAGCGGTGATCGCCGTCACCGGCGACGGGGTCACAAAGCCGGTACGCGCGATGCGCGAGCCGGTTACGGTCACTTTGTCGAGGTCGATCGGGTTGGTGCCGGCTTCCTGCGCGAACGCGGGTGCCGAACCGGCGGCGACTGCCAGGCCGGCCAGCAGGGCGCTGGTCAGCGGGTGGCGGATGTGCCGGATGCTGTGGTTGGTCATCTATGAATCCCCTGGTGAAGTGAGACGGCCTCATTCCGTGGTGGCCGTTTTGTGTAGGTTCAGTCGCCGTCCTAGCGTCATTCGAACCTAACATGCAATTAACAAGAAATGTACATGACCATCACGCGAATGAACGAATCAAGCCCCTCGTTTTAAGAAAAGTGCAATAAATACAATCGCTTGGTTGTCATTACAGTTTGCTCATCCTGTCTTTATGAGTGAACTATGAATAGGTGACTTCGTGTCGTTTTGCGCAATCGGGCGGTTCGCCGACACAGTCCGACACAAAAAAAGGCCCCCGTCCGAAGACGGGGGCCTGGAGCGACACGGCAGCGTGGCCGGTCGGGTCCGGGTCAGTTGCTGCTCACGCCGAAGTCATACTTGGCCTGCACGTAGATGGCCCGGCCATACGGGTTGTACATGTAGGTGTTGTACGGCGAAGCGATGTTGCCCGCGTAGCTGTGGGCCTGGCCGTCGGGCATCTTGTTGAAGACGTTGTTGACCATCACCGACAGGGTCAGGTTGTCCAGTGCCCGGTAGTTCACGCTCAGGTTGTAGGTGGTGTAGGAGCCCCACTTGCCGGCCTTGTAGCCGGACGAATGGACGTAGTCGAAGCTCTCGCCCAGATAGGACATGTAGTTGGCCGTCTTGCCGATGTAGTTGAAGTACATCGTGGTCGTCCACTTGTCCTTGGCCCAGCCGACCGAGCCGTCGGTGCGCACCTTGGCGTACGCGTCGTAGTACCACATCGCGTAGGGGTCACGCAGCAGGTCCAGGTAGTTGTCGCCCGGCTGCGGCTGCAGTTCACGCTTCAGGATATTGGTGTAGTTGCTGGTGAACTGCAGGGAGCCGAAGCGGCCGATGTCCTGCACATACTTGAAGCTGGCGGTGACCGCCTGCAGGTTCTGGCGGGCCACGTTGAGCTTCGGGGTGAAGATCTGCTCCAGGTTGCCCGCCGCATCGCGGGTGATCCAATCGGCGACGTTGTCGCAGGTGGCCGACGTGGCGTTGTCCAGGTTGTTGCGGCAGTAATACTCCGCGCGCAGCAGCTGGTCCGAGCTGAGGTTGTCCACCTCGTTCTCGATCTTCCAGTTGTAGTAGTCCACCGACAGCGACAGGTTGCTCATCGGCGCCCATACGATGCCTGCGTTCCAGACATCGGCGGTGATCGGTTCCAGGTCAGGATTGCCGGCCTGGGTGCCGAACACCGATTCCTGCGCGTAGGGGCAGCCGACGGTATCGGCCGGGTCATAGCCGAGCTGGCCGCAGCGGTAGTAGTCCACCGCACCGTTGGCGTAGAAGCCGCTCTCACCCTGGAAGGCATCGGGCAGGGTCGGCGCGCGGAAGGCGGTGCCGTACTTGCCGCGGAACAGCAGGCTCTCGATCGGGCGGTACTCCACGCCGATGCTGTAGGTGGCCTTGTCGACGGTGTTGTCGGCGATCTTGAACGCGTCATAGCGCCCCGAGCCGGTCACGGTCAGCGATTCCAGCAGCGGCAGACGCAGTTCGGTGGTCAGCGCGTAGTTGCTGCGATGGCCGGCACCGGCCACCGAGGTGGTGCCCCACACCGTGCCATCCATCAGGCGCGCGTCGGGGGTGTAGTCCCAGCCTTCGCTGCCCGCTTCGGCCACCACGGCGAAACCGGCATCGCCGCCGGGAAGGGTGAACAGCGAACCGTTGGTGATCTGGAAGCGCCCCAGGTTCTGCCAGGTGCGGCTTTCACTGGTGGTAAAGCCGGTGAAGCTCTGGAAGTCGCCGGCCGGCAGCGTGGAGTAGAACGCGGTCCAGTTCGGGTTGTAGATGTTGTAGCCGTCATCGGTGGTGCCCAGCACCGGGCCCAGCACGCGGTCCTCGAAGTAGCTGTCGATCGCATCGGCCCAGCGCACGAAGCCACGTTCGGTCAGCTTGTACTCGCCACGGCTGAAGCTGGCGCTGTAGTCCCAGTTGCCGAACGTGCCGCGGCCGCCCAACGTGAACTGGTAGGCCTTGTTGCGGTCGGTGTTGAGGATGTCCTTGTAACCGTTGGGCCCGATGTCCTCCGGCGCGAACGCGCGCTGCAGGTTCATGTACTGATCGGTGCCCTGGTCGTAGAAGGCACCGAAGCTCAGGTCGCTGCCCCAGAAGGTGTAGCCCGAACCGGCGGTGTACTTGACCTCTTCCAGGCTGTACAGCGCATCGGCGAACAGCTCGAAGTTGTCGTTCACATCGAACGTCATCGAGCTGTAGAACTGGCTGCTTTCCTTGTCGTTCTTCAGCGTGCGGTAGCCGGCGCCATAGGCCGAGCCGCAGGACTCGCCGGAGGCACGGGTGCCCAGTACGGTGGTGCCGCCGAACTGCCCGGCAACGCTCGCGCAGCGGGTCGGGTCCATCATCACGAACCGGTTGCGGTCGGCAGGCAGGTACACCAGGAAGTCATTGGACGGCACCTGCGGGCTGTAACCGTGTGCATTGTTGGTGCGGGTCAGATCGCGCTGGTAGCCCCAGATCGGGCTGCTCTTTTCGTACTGCACGTTGACCAGTGCGTTGAAGCGGTCATCGGCGCTGTTGAAGCCCTTGGCCGCGCTGAAGCGGAAGTTGCTGCCGCCGCCCTCGGAGTAGGCGCCGCCACGGACGTTGAGCACGCCGCCGTCCATGCGCTCCTTGAGGATGATGTTGACCACGCCGGCGATCGCGTCCGAACCGTACAGCGAGGACTGGCCGCCCGGCAGGATTTCAATGCGCTCGACGATGTCGATCGGGATGCCGCTGAGGTTGTTGAAGGCGTCGCTGCCGTTGTACAGCGCCGGATACTGCAGCATCGGGCGGCCGTTGATCAGGTACTTGGTGTAGCCCGGATCCAGGCCGAACATGCCCGACGCCTCGGCGCCCTGGGTGAACGAGGCGGCGGTCTGCCCGCCCTGCAGGCCGCCGGTGGTCAGCGAGGACTGCTGCAGCACTTCGGCCACGCTGGTGAAGCCACGGGTCTGGATGTCTTCGGCGGTGACGGTCAGCACCGGGGTGTGCGTTTCGATCTGGGTCTGCGGAATGAGCGAACCGGTGACGGTGACGCGATCCAGGTTGGTCGCAGGCTCGTTGTCCTGCGCGAGGGCGCTGGCGCTGACAAACAGCAGGCCGGAGAGAACGGCGGCGGTGAGCGGGTGACGCGAAATCTTCAAACCTTGGCAGGACATGTGGATACCCGTGTTGTGGTGAAGTCGAAGCTTTCCCTTCCGTGGGGATGACACTCGGTTGTACGGACGGCTGTCAGGGAAAGTAACGCAGGCTTAACGTGGATGCCGCAGGGTTGTCAATTAATCGGCGCGAGTGAATGTGCGAGGCAGGTAAAAAAGCGGGTAAAAACAAGTGGTTGCGAATTCCATAAAAAATGCGATCTGCACCATCATGAGTGGCAAGTGAATTTACACGCAGTATTAACAATTGAGATTGATCGTCAGATCGAGTTTCACACCGCAAAAAAAAGCCCCGCCGAAGCGGGGCCCTGAAGCGGGGTTGACGCGGCGATTACTTGCCGAAGTCGTACTTCATCTGCGCGTACACGGCGCGGCCGTAGATGCTGTAGAAGGCGTTGTTGTACGGCGTGCCGGAGGTACCCGGGTAGCTGTACACCTGGCCTTCCGGCATCTTGTTGAACACGTTGTTGACCATCACCGACAGGGTCAGATCGTCCTGCGCGCGGTAGTTCACACTCAGGTTGTAGGTGGTGTACGAGCCCCACTTGCCTGCCGACTTGCCCGACGCGGGGTGGGTGTAGTCGTAACCGTTCAGACCGGCCAGGTAGTTCGGCGTCTTGCCGACATAGTTGGCGTAGGCGGTGGTGGTGAACTTGCCGATCGACCAGGCCACGGCGGCATCGCTGCGCACCTTGGCGTAGTTGTCGTAGTTCCACATCGCGATCGGATTGCCCAGCAGATCCTGGAAATCTTCACCCGGCTCGGACTGCACTTCACGCTTGAGCATGTTGGTGTAGTTGCCCGAGAACTGCAGCGCGCCGAAGCGGCCGATGTCCTGCAGGTACTTGAAGCCAACGGTCACGGCCTGCAGGTTCTGGCGCGCGACGTTCATCTTCGGCGTGTACAGGCTGCTCAGGTTGCCGGCGGCGTCGCGCACGACCCAGTCGGCCACGTTCTGGCAGCTGGCCGAGGCGGCGTTGGGCAGGCTGTTGCGGCAGTAGTACTCGGCCAGCAGCAGCTGGTCGGTGCTGGCCGTGTCGACTTCGTTCTCGATCTTCCAGTTGTAGTAGTCGGCGGAGATCGACAGGGTCGGCATCGGCGCCCACACCAGGCCGGCGTTCCACACGTCGGCGGTGATCGGCTCCAGGTCCGGGTTGCCGGCGCGCTCGGAGTACACCGAGACGCTGTTGTCGTAACGGCAGTCGGCGGTGTTGCCCGGGGTGTAGCCCAGCTGGCCGCAACGGTAGTAGTCGGTCGAGTTGTTGGCGTAGTAGCCGCTGGTGCCCTGGAAGGCATCGGACAGGGTCGGCGCGCGGAAGGCGGTGCCGTACTTGCCGCGGAACAGCAGGCTTTCAAGCGGACGGTATTCCAGACCCAGGCTGTAGGTGGCCTTGTCGACGGTGTTGTCGGCGATCTTGAACGCGTCATAGCGACCCGAGGCGGTCACCGTCAGCGATTCCAGCAGCGGCATGCGCAGCTCGGAGGTCACCGCGTAGTTGCTGCGGTGGCCGTTGCCGGCCACGGCCGACGAGCCCCATGCCTGGCCGTCCAGCAGGCGCTGGTCCGGGGAGTAGTCCCAGCCTTCGCTGCCGCCTTCGACGACGACCGCGAAGCCGGCGTCACCGCCCGGCAGCGAGAACAGCGAACCGTTGGTGACCTGCGCGCGGGCCAGGTTCTGCCAGGTGCGGCTGCGGTTGTGCGCGTAGCCGGTGAAGCTGGCGAAATCTTCCGGCGAGATCGCCGAGTAGAACGCGCCCCAGTTCGGGTTGTAGATGTCCCAGCCGTCGGCGGTGGTGCCCAGTACCGGACCCAGCACGTGCTCGGCGAAGTAGTTGTTGATCGGGTCCTTCCAGCGCATGAACTTGTTCTCGGTGAGCTTGTACTCACCGCGGGTGAAGCTGGCGCTGTAGTCCCAGTCGCCGAAGACACCCTTGGCACCCAGAGTCACCTGGTAGGAGCGGCTCTCATCGCTGTTGAGCACGTCCTTGTAGCCCTGGCCGCCGATGTCTTCCGGCGCGAAGGCGCGCTGCAGGTTGACCACCTTGCCCGAGGACTGGTCGTAGAAACCGCCCATCGTGCTCTTGGTGCCCCACCACAGGTAGTTCGAGCCGGAGGTGTATTCGGTCTTTTCCTTGCTGTACAGCACGTCGGCGAACAACTGCAGGTCGTCGTTGACGTCGAAGGTCATTGCCGAATAGAACTGGCCGCTGTCCTTGCCGTTCTTCACGGTCTTGTAGCCGGCGCCGTACACCGAGCCGCAGGACAGGCCCGAGGCGCGCGAACCCATCACGGTGGTGCCACCGAACTGGCCGGCGACGCTGGCGCAGTTGGTCGGATCCATCATGTACAGGCGGTTGGTGTCGGCGTCGATGACCGCGAAGTCGTTGCCCGGCACCTGTGCGGTGTAGCCGTTGGCATTGGTGGTCCTGGTCAGGTCGCGCTGGTAGCCCCAGATCGGGTTGCTCGACTCGATCTGCACGTTGACCAGTGCGTTGAAGCGGTCATCGAAGGCGCTGAAGCCGTGGGCCGCGCTGACGCGCAGGTTGTTGCCGCCGCCTTCGCTGTAGGTGCCGCCACGGACGGTGAGCGTGCCACCTTCCATGCGTTCCTTGAGGATGATGTTGACCACGCCGGCGATTGCGTCCGAGCCGTACAGGGAGGACTGGCCGCCCGGCAGGATTTCGATGCGCTCGACGATGTCGATCGGAATGCCGCTGATGTTGTTGAACGTATCGCCGCCGTTGTACAGCGCCGGGTACGACATCATCGGACGACCGTTGATCAGGTACTTGGTGTAACCCGGGTTCAGGCCGAACATGCCAGCCGCTTCGGCGCCCTGGGTGAACGAGGCGGAGGTCTGGCCGCCCTGCAGGCCGCCGGTGGTCAGCGAGGACTGCTGCAGCACTTCGGCCACGCTGGTGAAGCCGCGGGTCTGGATGTCCTGCGCGGTGATGGACATCACCGGGGTCTGGGTTTCGATATCGGTCTGCGGGATCAGCGAGCCGGTGACGGTGACTTTGTCCAGCGTCGTGGCCTGGTCCTGTGCCAGGGCCGGTGCGGCCGCGGTGGCGATCAGGGCAGAGAACAGTGCAGCAGCGAGGGTGTTGCGACGAGCAGTATTGCGTGGGTAATTCATTGATAGTCCATAGAGCAGATACGAATGCACGACGTCAATGATTCCCTCCCGAAAACGCGCAGAAAACGCTCAACGTGGTGCCAATCGACCGTAACATGAACTTAACGAAAATTGCATGGATTCGTAGCAATCGCGATTCTTAGTCAGGCACCGTCAAGGTTGTATAGTGTTGGGTTCCCCTGAAGCGTTTCCGGAGTGCCCGCAGTGAGTGCCAGCCAGTCTCGTCGTCCCCATGCCAGCCAGGTGCAGAAGGGGCTGACGCCGCATCCGCGCATCCGCAACGTGATCGCCGTTGGCTCGGGCAAGGGCGGTGTCGGCAAGTCCACCACGGCCGTCAACCTGGCGGTCGCACTGGCCCGTCTGGGCGCGCGCGTCGGCCTTCTGGACGCTGATATCTACGGCCCCAGCGTGCCGATGATGCTCGGCCTGAGCGGGCGCCCGGAGAGCCCGGACAACAAGTCGATCGAACCGCTGCGCGCGTTCGGCGTGGAGACGATGTCCATCGGCTACCTGATCGAGGACGAGACGCCGATGATCTGGCGCGGTCCGATGGCGACGTCGGCGATGACGCAGTTCTTCAACGACACGCTGTGGGACGACCTGGACTACCTGCTGATCGACCTGCCGCCGGGCACCGGCGACATCCAGCTGACGCTGACCCAGAAGATTCCGCTGGCCGGTGCGGTGATCGTCACCACGCCGCAGGATATCGCCACGCTGGATGCGAAGAAGGCGCTGAAGATGTTCGAGAAGGTCGAGGTGCCGGTGCTGGGCCTGGTCGAGAACATGGCCGTGCACACCTGCAGCAACTGCGGCCACGTCGAGCACCTGTTCGGCCAGGGCGGTGGCGAGCGCATGGCTGCGCAGTACGGCGTGCCGCTGCTCGGCTCGCTGCCGCTGGACATCGGCATCCGGGAGCAGGGCGACGCGGGCACCCCGATCGTCGCCGCCGCACCGGACTCGCCGGCCGCGCAGGCCTATCTGCGGGCGGCCGAACGGCTGGTGGAAGAGATGGGCAAGCGCCCGCGGGCCAGCATTCCGATCCTGTCCTCGCTGCTCTGACCGGCGCCGGGGCCGGCTGCTAGAATCGTGCCCGGCCCCGACCTGCCCCTTGCCCTTCAGGACCCCTACATGAGCATCAAGAGTGACCGCTGGATCCGCCAGATGGCCGAACAGCACGGCATGATCGAGCCGTTCGAATCCGGCCAGGTCAAGCAGGCCAATGGCGAGCGCATCGTCAGCTACGGCACCTCCAGCTACGGTTACGACGTGCGCTGCTCGCGCGAGTTCAAGGTGTTCACCAACATCAATTCCACCATTGTCGACCCGAAGCACTTCGATCCGGGCAGCTTCGTGGACATCGTCGGCGACGAGTGCATCATTCCGCCGAACAGCTTCGCGCTGGCCCGCACCGTGGAGTACTTCCGCATTCCGCGCGACACGCTGGTGGTGTGCCTGGGCAAGAGCACCTACGCGCGCTGCGGGATCATCGTCAATGTGACCCCGCTGGAGCCGGAGTGGGAAGGCCATGTCACCCTTGAATTCAGCAACACCACGCCGCTGCCGGCGCGCATCTATGCCAACGAAGGCGTGGCGCAGATGCTGTTCTTCCAGGCCGACAGGGACGATATCTGCGAGACCTCCTACAAGGATCGCGGCGGCAAGTACCAGGGCCAGACCGGCGTGACCCTGCCGCGCACCTGAGCGGCAGGTCGGCTCTCTACCCCCCCGTAAACGAAAAAAGCGCGGAGCAACCCGCGCTTTTTCCGTTCATCGCCGCCGCATTACTTGCCGCGGCCGAACAGCAGCCCGATGCCCACCGCCACCAGGATCACCGGCCACCAGGTGAGGATCAGGCGGCCCATGTTCATGTTGGTCCAACCCAGGTTGCTGGCCAGCAGGAACAGGCCCACCAGGATCAGGACGATGGCGGCAATCAGGTTCGAACGCATCAGGGCAGGGTCCGTCAGGAGTGGGCCGGATATCCTAGCCGTTCCTTCCAGTACGCGACACGCTCGGCAAGCACGTCCGGATCGTGACGGTGGGCCTGGCCGTGGCCCCAGACGGGCCCGGGCCACGCCGGATCGCCGACGTGGCGGCCGATGACGTGGAAATGCAGCTGGCGGACGATATTGCCCAGCGCGCCGATGTTGATCTTCTCCACGCCGTCGGTGCCTTTGAGGGCCTTGCAGGCCCGGTTCAACTCGGTGCGCAGCTTGTCCTGCTGCTCGCCGTCCAGCTCGATCCATTCGGTGATGCCGGCCAGGCGCGGCACCAGGATCAACCACGGGTACCGCTCGTCGTTCATCAGCCGCACTTGCGACAACGGCCCTTCTGCTACCAGTACGCTATCGGTGGCCAGGCGTGAATCCAGTTCGAACTCGCTCATCCAAGATGCTCCGCAAAGAAGTCCAGGGTGCGTTCCAGCGCCAGTGCGGCGCTGTCTGGATCATACGCATGTCCGACATTGCGGTTGAAGGCGTGGTCGGCCGGGTAGACGAAGGTGGCCATCTGCGGCAGCTTCTCGCGGTGGGCCTTGATCGCCTCCGGCGGGATGCTCCTGTCCTGGGCACCGAAGTGGAACATCACCGGTGCCTTGGCCGTTTCGTCGAGGAACTGCACGTTGCGTGCGCCGTAGTAGCTGACCGACGGCAGGCCCAGGCGCAGCGCGGCCAGCAGCGCGATGCTGCCGCCCCAGCAGTAACCCACGGTACCGACCCTGCCGGCCGGGGCCAGCCGCGAGGCGGCGGCGCGGACGACTTCCAGGGCCTTCTCCACCCCCAGGGCGGTGACCCGCTCCAGCCCCCGTTTCACGCCATCCGGGTCGTAGGGCAGGGTGTCGGGATCGGCGGCCGGGCCGTCGACCAGGTCGAAGAAGGACGGTGCCAGCACCGCATAGCCTTTGGCGGCGAAGCCTTCGGCCACTTCGCGGATGTGCGCGTTGGCACCGAAGATCTCCTGGATGACCACCAGCCCGCCACGGGGCTTGCCGTCCGGTTCGGCCTGCCAGGCGCGGACCGGGCCGTGATGCGTATCGAGCGTGACCCACTCACCCATGATGCGAGACTCCCGTTGCTGAAGTGCGTCATTATCGGCCCCGCACCGGTTAGCGCGGTGTCGCCGGTCATGCCGGGTCTGGCGGCTTCGCCCGCGATCCGGTTCAGGGCTGGGCGTGCAACGCCGGTATACTTGCCGCCGTTTCCGGCCCCAGGTCATTCCGACCCAGGCCCCCAGAGTCCTGATCCATGTCCCAGCTGAACCCCAAAGTCGGCTTCGTCAGCCTTGGCTGCCCGAAGGCCCTGGTCGATTCCGAGCGCATCCTCACCCAGCTGCGGTCCGAGGGCTACGACATTGTGCCGTCCTACGACTCGGCCGATGTGGTGGTGGTCAACACCTGCGGCTTCATTGATTCGGCGGTGACCGAATCGCTGGATGCGATCGGCGAGGCGATGAACGCCAACGGCAAGGTGATCGTCACCGGCTGCCTGGGCAAGCGCCCCGAGCAGATCCGGGAGGCCTACCCGAACGTGCTGGCGGTGTCCGGCCCGCAGGACTACACGAGCGTGATGGAGGCGGTGCACGCCGCGCTGCCGCCCAGGCACGACCCGTTCGTGGACCTGGTGCCCGACTACGGCATCAAGCTGACCCCGCGCCACTACGCGTACCTGAAGATTTCCGAGGGCTGCAACCACACGTGCAGCTTCTGCATCATTCCCTCGATGCGCGGCAAGCTGGTCTCGCGCCCGGTCGACGAGGTGCTGCGCGAAGCCGAGCGGCTGGTGCGCGGCGGCGTCAAGGAACTGCTGGTGGTGTCCCAGGACACCTCGGCCTACGGCGTGGACGTGAAGTACGCCGAGCGCATGTGGCGCGACAAGGCTTACCAGACCCGTCTGAAAGCCCTGTGCGAAGGCCTGTCCGAACTGGACGCCTGGACCCGCATGCACTACGTGTACCCGTACCCGCACGTGGACGAGATCGTGCCGTTGATGGCCGAGAACCGGATCCTGCCGTACCTGGACATCCCGTTCCAGCATGCCAGCCCGCGCATCCTCAAGCTGATGAAGCGCCCCGGCGCGGTCGACAAGACCCTCGAGCGCGTGCAGCGCTGGCGCCAGCTGTGCCCGGACATCACCGTGCGCTCGACCTTCATCGTCGGCTTCCCCGGCGAGACCGAGGCCGAGTTCGAGGACCTGTTGTCGTTCCTTGACGAAGCGCAGCTGGATCGCGTGGGCGCCTTCGCGTACTCGCCGGTTACGGGTGCCACCGCCAACACTCTGCCCGACCCGGTGCCCGAGGAAGTGAAGCAGGAGCGCCTGGCCCGCTTCATGGCCCGCCAGGCCGAGATTTCCGCGGCGCGCCTGGAGGCCAGGATCGGCACTGTGCAGCAGTGCCTGGTGGATGTGATCGAGGACGGCATCGCCGTGGCGCGCTCGAAGGCCGATGCACCGGAAATCGATGGTCTGGTGCACATCCAGAATGCCGACGAGGCGCGTCTGCGCGTGGGCCAGTTCGTGGACGTGGAAATCACCGAAAGCGACGAGCACGACCTGTACGGCGATGCGCTGATCGACGAAGACGCGGCCAAGACGCGGCTCGACATCAAGGTGCTGTGACCGACGCGGCCGCCCGCGAGGCGGTTGGCCGCCGGCGTTTCCTTGCGCCGGCGCGTGCACAGGTGGACCGGGCGTGCTTCGGTCACCCCCTGTTTACGGCATACGCGGCCTACGAAGATCTGATGGTGGCCGGTGACTGGCCGGCCATCGATGCCCTGGACGTCCGCCTGGCGCTGCCGGGCAGGCAACTGGTCGAGCAGGATGACGCCTTGCTCGCCGATGGACTGCATTACGAGCAGCGCATTGCGCAAGGCCGTATCGCGACTCGTCCGTGCAACTGGCATGACCTGTTCAATGCGCTGGTCTGGGCGCGCTATCCGCAGATCAAGCACGCGCTCAACGCGCGCCAATGCCGTGACCTCCATCGCGATGCGCCGGGAGGGCGGACGCGCGCACAGGCCGCGCTGACCCAGTTCGATGAGACCGGTGTCGTCGTCCGGGTGCGCGATGCGGCACTGGCAGGCGCGTGGGACCGGCATGACTGGGATGCGCTGTTCGTGCAAGGTGCCGACGCATGGCGCAACGGTGATATTGCCGTGGCCGCAGTGTTCGGCCATGCCCTCATGGAGCAGGCATTGCTGCCCGGGCGGCGGCTGGTGGGCAAATGCCTGCTGACAGAAGCCGAAGACGATGCGCAGGCGGTGGCGCAGGTGGCGCAGGCCATCATGCACGGCGAACGGCTGTGCGACCCGCTGGACCTGCGACCGCTGCCGCTGATGGGCATCCCGGGTTGGCATGGGCTGCAGGATGCGGCGTTCTACCGCCAGGTCGACTACTTCAGGCCACGGCGCGAGGGCAGGACGTACCCGCCGATCAACGGGCGGACTACTCCACCCCGTGCGCTCCATACGCCACCGCCAGAACCGCAAATCCGGTCCGGCCGCTCGGCAGCTCCACCTCGAACTCGTCGTCCACGCGCTTCCTGAGCAGCGCACGCGCCAGCGGCGAATCGATGCTGATCCAGCCTGCACCCGCATCGGTCTCGTCCGGTCCCACGATGCGATAGCGGCTGACATCGCCGCTGTCCACATTCTCCAGGTCCACCCACGCGCCAAAGAACACCGCCTGCGGATCGCTCGGAACGGTATCAACCACCCGCAGCGACTCGAGCCGCTTGGTCAGGTAGCGCACGCGGCGGTCGATCTCGCCCAGCTGCTTCTTGCGGTAGGTGTACTCGGCGTTCTCCGAACGGTCGCCTTCGGCCGCAGCGGCCGCCAGCGCCTTGACCACCTCCGGCCGGCGCACCCGCCACAGATCGTCCAACTCGGCCTTCAGCCGCTGGTGGCCCTGCGCGGTGATCAGGGCCGTACTCTTTTCCGCAGGGGGACGCCAACGCGACATCAGGTCTTCTTTCGTGGTGAGGTGACGCGGTTCAACGCTTGCCGCCGAAGATGCCGCCGAGGATGCCGCGCACGATCTGGTTGCCGAGCCTGGTGCCGACGGTGCGCGTTGTCTGCTTGGCCATCGTTTCGATCATGCCCTGGCGGCGCTTGGTGCCGAAGATCGCATCCTTGATCGACTGGCCGAAGCCGCCGGCCTGGGCGTCGTCCTGCTCGCGCGTGCGGGCTTTGGGGGCATCGGCCTGCTGCACCGCCTTCTGCGCGCGCTGGGCCAGCAGTTCGGCGGCCGACTCGCGGTTGATGGCGGTGTCGTAGCGGCTGCCCACCGGGCTGCCGGCGCGTACCTGGGCGCGTTCGGTCTCGGTGATGGTGCCCATGCGGCAGCGTGGCGGCGCGATCAGGGTCTGCTGCACGGGCGAGGGGATGCCCTTGTCCTGCAACGTGGAGACCAGCGCCTCGCCGGTGCCGAGTCTGGCCAGCGTGGCGGCGACATCGAGCTTGGGATTGGGGACGAAGGTCTCGGCTGCCACCTTCACCGCCTTCTGGTCGCGCGGGGTGAAGGCACGCAGCGCATGCTGCACGCGGTTGCCGAGCTGCCCGAGGATGTTGGCCGGGACGTCGTCGGGGAACTGCGAACAGAAGTACACGCCCACGCCCTTGGAGCGGATCAGCCGCACTACCTGCTCGATCCGCTGCACCAGCGCCGGCGGCGCGTCGTCGAACAGCAGGTGCGCCTCGTCAAAGATGAAGACCAGCTTGGGCTTGTCCAGATCACCCACCTCCGGCAGCGTTTCGAACAGCTCCGACAGCAGCCACAGCAGGAACGTCGAATACAGCCGCGGCTTGAGCACCAGCTGGTCGGCGGCGAGGATGCCGATCACGCCGCGGCCGTCGTGATTGACCCGCATCAGGTCGGCCAGCTCCAGCGCCGGTTCGCCGAAGAACGCTTCGCCACCGTCCTGCGACAGGCGCAGCAGTGAGCGCTGGATGGCGGCCACGGTCTGCGCACTGACCAGGCCATAGTCAGTGGAAATGTCCTTGCGCTCCTCGGCGACCAGGCCGAGCAGGGCGCGCAGGTCGTCCAGGTCGAGCAGCAGCAGACCACGGTCGTCGGCCAGCTTGAACACGATGTCCAGCACGCCGGCCTGTGTGTCGTTGAGTTCCAGTATCCGCGCCAGCAGGGTCGGGCCCATCTCGCTCACGGTGGTGCGCACCGGGTGACCGAGCTTGCCGTACAGATCCCAGAAAATCGCCGGGCTGGCAGCCGGGGCGTAGTCGGCCACGCCGATGTCGTGGGCACGCTGCAGCAGCGCATCGCCGCCCGCGCCGCCGACGGCGAGGCCGGATACGTCGCCCTTCACATCGGCCAGGAACACCGGCACCCCCAGCCGCGAAAAGCCTTCGGCCAGGGTCATCAGGGTCACGGTCTTGCCGGTGCCGGTGGCGCCGGCCACGAGTCCGTGGCGGTTGCCGAGTCGCGGCAGCAGGGTGACCGGAATGTCGTCGGTGATGCCTTTGCCGAGCAGAATCGGGTTCATGGTCAACTCGTTGTGTGAATGCGCGGGATTGCAGACAGTGGCGGCAGGCGCGGCGATGAGCGGGTTGCCCCGATGCGATGGCCGCGGCTACTCTGCCCCATCTCTCGCACACAGTGCCAAAAATGCCCGTTCCTGTCTTGCTTGTCCGCGCTTGGCCTTTGTTGGCGCTCGCTGCGATGGTGTCCTTGGTGCCGGAGGCACATGCCCAGCGGGTCTCGGCCCGCGACCGGGTGAAGATCGAAGCGCTGGAGCAGCGCATGACAGCGGCGGAGAAGCGCTACGGCGACGCGCTGGTGCTGGTGGCCAACGCCGACCCCAAGGGCCGCAACGAGGCCGATGCGGCGCTGGAGGACATGGAGGATGTAATCAGCGCCTGTGTGGCCCAGAAGGGCTGCCAGGTCAGCAATCTGCTGACCACCTACAAGCGCCTGCTCAAGAACACCGCCGATGGCCAGGGCGAAGACGCCGATGCCGTGGTTGCCGATGGCGTCCTGCTCGAGGCCGATCCGGACCACGTCGGGCCGCTGGCGGCCGATGTGCCCGAAGCGGCGCGCGCGGCCGCGCTGCTGAACGACAAGCGCCACGCCTTCGACAGCATGGTCGAGTACAACCCGGCCGTGCAGGCGGGCATCCGCCGCTGGCTCACCGATATGCGTCCGGCGCTGCTCACCAGCTATGAGAACTACCAGAACCTGCGTGCGGTGATGTGGCCGGAGTGGGAGAAGCGTGGCCTGCCCGAGGCGCTGCTGTTCGGCATCATGGCCAAGGAATCCAATGGCCGCGTGCACGCCTCCTCACGCGCCGGTGCGGCCGGTCTGATGCAGTTCATGCCGGCCACCGGCCGCCGTTTCGGGCTCGGCCCGGACGGCACCGGCTTTGACACCCGCTTCGATGCACGCAGCGCGGCCGAGGCCAGTGCCTCGTACATGAACGAGCGCATGCGCGAGCTCAACAAGAACATCGAACTGTCGCTGGCCGCCTACAACGGCGGCGAAGGCCGTGCGGCGCGGGTGTATCGCCAGAGCGCGGGCCAGGGCTTCTGGACCGACAGCGTCTACAACCAGTTCCCCGGCGAGACCAAAGACTACGTGCCGATGGTGATTGCGGCGGCCTGGATCTACCTGCACCCGCAGCAGTACGGTGTGGAGTTCCCCAAAATCAGCGCGCAGCCGGCCACTCTGCGCCTGGCCAAGTCGACCACCATCTACGAACTGACCATCTGCCTGGGCAGCGCCGGCACGCGTGACGGTTACATGCGCGTGCTGCGCAATCTCAACCCGCGTTACGAAGCGGACGGCTGGATTCCGGCGGGCACCACGATCAACGCCACCACGCGCATCGCCGGGCTTTACAACCGCTACTGCGTCAGCGGCCCGCGCGCGGACCTGGCGCGTACGCTGATCACCGCCGACCTCAACGCCGCCATCGTGCGCCCGTCGGCCGCCACCTACACCGGCAATGTGGCCGTGGGCAGCGTGGTGCCGATCGCCGAAGCACGGGACAGCGCTCCGGCGGTCACGCCGACCGCTCCGGTGGCCGTGCCGCGTGCGTCGGCCAAGCCGAAAGCCAAGCCGGTGCGCAGCCACAAGGTGGCCAAGGGCGATACCCTGGGCGGGATCGCCGCCAGGTACCAGTGCGACCTGCCGGCGCTGGCGCGGGCCAATGGTCTCAAGGCGCCGGGCTACGCGCTGCGCCCCGGCCAGACGCTCAAGCTGCAGGGCTGCGACAGGTAACCGACATCCATCATCGGCCGTGGCAACGCGCCACGGCCCCCATGTACACAGACAAAGGAAGCAGGATGGATATCACCGCAATCAACGAGATGTTCGCCAACATCCGCGAAAACACAGACTGGGACCTCAACGGCCCGATGCTGTGGGGGTACTTCTTCGTCAACACCACCCCGGAACCGCTCAATGGCCTGGCCGAGAAGCTGGTCGCGATGGGCTACAGCCTGGTGGAGATCTTCGAGCCGGAGCTGGAGGAGGGCGAGGCGCCGTACCACGTGCTGCACGTGGAGCGCGCCGAGGTGCACACCGAGGCCTCGCTGGATGCCCGCAACCACGAGCTGCAGACCCTGGCCGAGCAGAACGGCGTGGAAGACTACGACGGCATGGACGTCGGACCGGTCGAGATCTGACCGCCCGTCGGGCGCTGCGCGCCATCGCAAACGCCCCGCGGGAGCGGGGCGTTCTGCGTTGGGGTCAGCGCAACGTCGCCAGCGCCTGGCCCAGCTGCACGGCGTGCTCGGCGTCCAGGTGCGGCGCGAAATCGGCCACGCCTGGTGGCAGCAGCACGATCACCGTGGAGCCGTAGTTGAAACGCGCCATCTCCGCGAACCGTGCCAGGGTAATGCCCTTGCCGCGGTAATCCTTGCGCGTGATCGTGTCGCCATAGCGCGGGATCTCTTCGCCGCCCCACACCGTTTCCACGCCCGATACCAGCAGCGCACCGACCATCACCGACACCATCGGCCCGAAGTCGGTATCGAAATGGCAGACCAGCCGTTCGTTGCGGGCGAACAGCCCCGGCACCGTGTTGACCGCTGCCGGCCCGACGCTGAACAGCCGGCCGGGCACGTGCACCGTCTCGCGCAGGGTGCCGGTCCACGGCATGTGCACGCGATGGTAGTCCTTCGGCGAGAGGTACACGGTGGCGTACAGGCCGTGGCGGAAGACCTCGGCATCGGCGGCGTCGCCCAGCAGTTCGGCGGCCGTGAACGACTGGCCCTTGGCCTGGAAGATCCGCCCGTCCTCGATCGCGCCGAGCTGGCTGATCCGGCCATCGGCCGGCATCACCAGCGTGCGCGGATCGGGATCGGCCACGCGTGCACCGGGCTTCAGGGCGCGGGTGAAGAACTGGTTGAACGTGGCGTAGCTGCGCGGGTCCGGATTGGCGGCTTCGGCCAGGTTCACGCCGAACCTGGCGGTGACCGTATCGATCAGCCAGCGCGAGATGCGCGGATTGCTGGAATACGCCAGGCGCCGCGCCATCGAGGACAGCAGACGATGGGGCAGGGCGTAGCTCAGCGTGGTCATCAGACTCATGGGGCGGATTTCTCGGTCAGCAATTGCAGGTCGCGCGCGATGGCCGGCGCATTGAAGGGAGGGCGGATCAGGCCGGCCAGGCGGCCCTGCGGGTCCAGTACGGCCAGGCTGGCCGAGTGTTCGACGGTGTAATCCTCGGGGTTCTCATCGAAGTGCTTGCCGGGCACCTTCTGGAACACGAAGCCCAGGGAGGTGGCGAACCGCTCCAGCGACGGCACGTCGGCGGTAGCGGCCAGGGTGTCCTTGTGGAACGCATGTACGTACTCGCCCAGGCGGGCCGGCGTATCGCGCTCGGGGTCGACGGAGATGAACACCAGCCGCGGACGCAGCGTCTCCGGCAGCGCTTCCCACTGCTTCTGGGCCTGCGCCAGGTCGCCCAGGGTGGTCGGGCAGACATCGGGGCAGAAGGTGAAGCCCAGGAATACCAGGGTCCAATGCCCCTTCAGCTCGCCCGGGATCAGGCGCGTGCCGTCGGACTGGCCCAGGTTGAAGTCGGGCAGGGCCCGCGGCTGCGGATAGAAGGTGATCGACGTGGTGGCCGGCCGGTCGCCGGCCGGCGTGGGCGCGAACACCTTCTGGGCCACGACCAGGCCGAGCCCGGCGGCCAGTGCGATGAGCAGGATGATGCCGACGTTGCGATTGAACATGTAAGGCCCGTTCCCGGAAGGGGCCACCATGATAGGGGCGGCGGCGGCCTGGGTGGTTGTTTTGGGCGGGACGGGTTCCCTCGGCGGTGGACTGGCGCGCAATGAAGGGCAGGTGCAAGGGGGAAGGGGGAGAGCGTGGGTCCCCACCACCCGTTTCTTCTGCAACGGATGCTGCCCGGCATGGGGTCGCCTATAATCAGGGGCCACTTTGTCTGTTGCCCCGCCATGACTGCCGAAACGGCCGCCGAACTCCACACGATCATCGATCTGATCCGCTACGGCACCAGCCGTTTCAACGCCGCCGGGCTGACCTTCGGGCACAGCTACGACAATGCCCTGGACGAAGCGACCCAGCTCGTCCTGCATACGCTCCATCTCCCGCATGACCTCGGCCCGGCCTATGGTGCCGCCCGCGTGACCACGCCGGAGAAGGCCGAGGTGCTGGCCCTGTTCGAGCGCCGCATCACCGAGCGCCTGCCCGCCTCCTACCTCACCGGGGAGACCTGGTTCGCCGGCCTGAGCTTCAAGAGCGACCCGCGCGCTCTGGTGCCGCGCTCGCCGATCGCCGAACTGATCGAAACCGGTTTCGAGCCCTGGCTGGCCGGCCGTGACGTGCACCGCGCGCTGGACCTGTGCACCGGCTCGGGCTGCATCGCCATCGCGATGGGCCACTACTACCCGCATTGGGAGGTGGATGGCGTGGACCTCAGCGATGATGCCCTGGCCCTGGCCGCCGAGAACAAGGAACGCCTCGACGCCCACAACGTCACCCTGATCAAGTCCGACCTGTTCAACGGCCTCACCGGCCGTCACTACGACCTGATCGTCACCAACCCCCCGTACGTCACCAACGACGAGACCGATGCCCTGCCGCCGGAGTACTCCCACGAGCCGGAGATGGGCCTGCGTGCCGGCGACGACGGCCTGGACCTGGTGCTGAAGATCCTCCGCGATGCGCCGCTGCACCTCAGCGAAGACGGCCTGCTGATCTGCGAGGTGGGCGAATCCGAGCGCCACCTGACCAAGCTGCTGCCCGAGGTGGTTTTCAACTGGATCGAGTTCAAGGTCGGCCAGATGGGCATCTTCGCCGTCGAGTGCCGCGAGCTCATCGCCCACAGCACCCGCATCACCGAGCTGGCCAATGCCCGATAGGCCGGCCGTCGCCGCGCGCATCCGCTGGGCCGATCTGGCCCTGCTGATGCCGTTGGCGCTGCTGCTGCCGTTCGCGCTGATCATCGTGATGATGTCCCTGCAGAGCGGCGTCGCCTGTTTCAGCGGCGACACGATGCACTGCCGTTATGCCGCCGCACCCGGCGAACAGCTCTGGTACCACCTCAAGGGCCTGGTCTACGGCGTCTCGGCCCTGCTTGGCGGCGCCGCCGTGATCTGCTGCGCGATTGTCGATGCAACGCTGCTGCAACGGCGCCCGCTGCTGTCGCGGGCGCTGACGGTCGCGCTGGTGATCGGCCTGGCGGTCGCCGTGGCCACCGTGATTGCCAGCATCGGCAGCAGCCCGGACGGCTGGCGCGATGGCTGGGGCCGCCCGGTGTTCATCCTCAGCTTCACCCTGCTGCCGGCCATCGTCGCCGTGCGCCACCTGCCGCGCGTTCTGCGCGCCGCCTTCCCCCGTCATGCGGTATCCCATGTCCAGTAATACCTTCGGCAAGCTGCTCTCGGTCACCACGTTCGGCGAATCGCACGGTCCGGCGATCGGCTGCGTGATCGACGGCTGCCCGCCGGGCCTGGAGATCGACGCTGCGGAATTCGTCCACGATCTGCAGCGCCGTGCCACCGGCAAGAGCCGGCATACCTCCGCGCGTCGCGAAGAAGACGCCGTGGAAATCCTGTCCGGCGTCTACGAAGGGCGTACCACCGGTACCCCGATCGCGCTGCTGATCCGCAACACCGACCAGCGCAGCAAGGACTACAGCAACATCGGCCAGCAGTTCCGTCCTGGCCACGCCGACTACAGCTACTGGCAGAAGTACGGCATCCGCGACCCGCGCGGCGGCGGTCGCTCGTCCGCACGCGAAACCACCATGCGCGTGGCCGCCGGCGTGATCGCCAAGAAATGGCTGCTGCAGCGCTATGGCGTGCGCGTACGCGGTTACCTGTCGCAGCTGGGCGAGATCACGCCGACCGGCTTCGACTGGTCGGCCGTGGAAGACAACCCGTTCTTCTGGCCGGTGGCCGGGCAGGTGCCCGCACTGGAAAGCTACATGGATGCCCTGCGCAAGTCCGGCGATTCGGTCGGCGCGCGCGTCAACGTCGTCGCCGATGGCGTGCCGCCGGGTTGGGGCGAACCGATCTACGGCAAGCTCGACGGCGAACTGGCCGCTGCGCTGATGAGCATCAACGCGGTCAAGGGCGTGGAGATCGGCGACGGTTTCGCCAGCGCAGCCCAGAAGGGCACCGGGCACCGCGACCTGATCACCCCCGACGGCTTCGCCAGCAACCATGCCGGGGGCATCCTCGGCGGCATCTCCACCGGCCAGCAGGTCACCGCCTCGATCGTGCTCAAGCCGACCTCCAGCCTGCGCCTGCCCGGTGCCACGGTGGACGCCAGCGGCGCGGCCGTGGAGGTGATCACCACCGGCCGTCACGATCCCTGCGTGGGCATCCGCGCCACCCCGATCGCCGAGGCGATGATGGCGCTGGTGCTGATGGACCAGGCCCTGCGTCATCGGGCCCAGTGCGGCGACGTGGGCGAGGTCGCGCCGCGCATTCCGGGCAGCATCGATGGCTGATCCGCGTCCGAGGGTCTGGGTCAGCCAGCCGCTGTTCGACGATGTCGTCGAACGGCTCGGGCAGTACTTCGACCTGGACATGACCGCCGAGGTCACCCGCCACACGCCATCGCAGCTGGCCGCGCGGCTGGCAGGTGCCGACGGCGCGCTGATCACCCTCAACGAACGCATCGGCGCGGCCGAGATCGCCAACGCCCCGCGGTTGCGTGCGATCGCCAATGTCGGGGTGGGTTACAACAACCTGGATGTCGACGCGCTCAGCGCCGCCGGCATCCTGGCCAGCAACACCCCGGACGTGCTGACCGAGACCACCGCCGATCTCGGTTTCGCACTGTTGATGGCCGCCGCCCGCCGCATCACCGAGTCCGAGCGCTGGCTGCGTGAGGGCCAGTGGGGGCAGTGGTCGTTCCGGACCATGCTCGGCGCGGACATTCACGGCAGCACGCTGGGCATCCTCGGCATGGGCCGCATCGGCCAGGGCATCGCCCGCCGCGGCGCCCTGGGCTTTGGCATGCGTGTGCTGTACCACAACCGGTCACGCCTGCCGGAGGCCACCGAGGCCGAGGTCGGCGCGACGTACGTCGACCTGGACACGCTGCTGGCACAGGCCGACCACCTGGTACTGGTATTGCCGTACAGCGCCGCCTCGCATCACATCATCGATGCGGCCGCCCTGGCGAAGATGAAGCCGGGCGCCACCTTGGTCAACATCGCGCGTGGCGGCATCGTTGACGAGCTGGCACTGGCCGATGCGCTGGCCAATGGCCGCCTGGCGGCCGCCGGGCTGGACGTGTTCGACGGCGAGCCCACGGTCCGTCCGGAACTGCTGGCCCTGCGCAACGTGGTGCTTACCCCGCACATCGGCAGCGCCAGCCAGGCCACGCGCCGGGCGATGGTGCAGCTGGCCGTGGACAACCTGACGGCCGCGCTGGACAAGGGACCCCATGCCGGGCGTCCGCCAAGCGCGATCAACGCCGACGCCGTGCACGCTGCCCGTGCCGGCGCGGCTTTCGTGGGCGCCAAGAAAACCGACGACGCAAAACGATAGGGAACCGCCGCGTCCATCACGCGAGGTTCCCCGAACCCACTCCGCGTTCCCTGCACAGCGGGCAGGTACCGACCGTCGGCCGGTACGCCCTTCAAACAGACACGACAGTGCCGGCCCTGGGTCGGCACCCCATCACACGAGGTTCCCCATGAACAACCCTGATCGTCGTTTCCACGTCGCCGTCGTCGGTGCCACCGGTGCTGTCGGCGAAACCATGCTGGCCATCCTGGCCGAGCGTGATTTCCCGATCGCCACCCTGAGCCTGCTCGCGTCCTCGCGCTCGGCCGGCGGCGAGATCGAGTACAAGGGCGAGAAGATCAAGGTCCAGGACCTGTCCGATTTCGATCCGACCGGCGTGGATATCGCGCTGTTCTCGGCCGGTGGCAGCGTCTCCAAGGAGTTCGGTCCCAGGTTCGCCGCGGCCGGCGCGGTGGTGATCGACAACTCCTCGGCCTTCCGCTACGACGACGACGTGCCGCTGGTGGTGTCCGAAGTGAACCCGGAGGCATTGAAGAACCGTCCCCGCGGCATCATCGCCAATCCGAACTGCTCGACCATGCAGATGCTGGTGGCGCTGGCTCCGCTGCATCGCCAGTACGGCATCCAGCGCATCAACGTGGCCACCTACCAGTCGGTGTCCGGCGGCGGGCGTTCGGCGTTGGAGGAACTTGGCAAGCAGACCGGCCAGCTGCTCAGCTTCCAGGAGATCGACCCGCAGCGCTTCCCGGTGCAGATCGCCTTCAACCTGATCCCGCACATCGACGACTTCCAGGACAACGGCTTCACCAAGGAAGAAATGAAGCTGGTGTGGGAGACCCGCAAGATCCTCGGCGATGACAGCATCCTGGTGAACCCCACCGCCGTGCGTGTGCCGGTGTTCTACGGCCACTCCGAAGCGGTCACCATCGAAACCCGTGACAAGGTCACCCCCGACGCCGCGCGTGAACTGCTGTCGCGTTCGCCGGGCGTGGAAGTGGTCGACCGGCATGAAGCCGGCGGCTATCCGACGCCGGTCACGCATGCGTCGGGCAACGATGCGGTGTATGTCGGCCGCATCCGCGAGGATCTGTCGCATCCGCGCGGACTCAACCTGTGGATCGTGTCGGACAACATCCGCAAGGGTGCTGCCCTCAACGCCGTGCAGCTGGCCGAGCTGGTTGCCGCCGAAGGTTGAGCGGGTGGGCGGCGGCGGCATGGGGATGCCGCCGACCGCACCACATGAATCATCGCCGATCACGGGGGGAGCCGTTATATTGGCCGCCATGAAGAACCGGGCTCCGGGCGCATTGCGCCCGCTCAAGTATGTGTCGACGCTGCTGCTGGCCCTGGCCAGCAGCTCCGCCCTGGCCCTCGGCCTGGGCGATATCCGTGTGCTGTCCAAGCCCGGCCAGCCACTCCTGGCAGAGATTCCGGTGATTTCGGCCGATCCGGCCGAACTGGAACAGCTTCGGGTCTCGCTGGCGTCGCCGGCCACCTTCGCCCGCGTCGGGCTGGAACCGCCCAGTGGCCTGGTCAGCGAGCTGCAGTTCGAGCTGACCCGCAATGCGCAGGGCCGGGCCGTGGTCCGCGTAAGCAGCCATGCGCCGGTCGCGACAGCGTCGCTGAACTTCCTGATCGAGGCTGATTGGGGGCAGGGCAGGCTGGTGCGCGAGTATTCGGCGCTGGTCGATGCGCCCAACAGCGCCGCCGCCGTTGCCGAGCCGGAGATCGTCGCGCCTGCCGGCGCCCTGTCCAATGCCATCGTGCGTGAGCCGGCCCCTGCGCCAGCCGTGGTGCCGCCGGCCGCTGCTGCGGCGGCCCCCGCGCCGCGGACGGCGGCGGCCGCACCGCGCCCCACCGTCAACCGTCCGCCGGCCCCGGCCGCCCTGGGCGCCGAGGGCATTACCGTCCAGCGCGGCCAGACGCTGTCGCAGATCGCCGCGACAGTCGCACGCGAGCAGGGCGTCAGCCGCGACCAGGCGATGATCGCGCTGCTGCGCGCCAACCCCGAGGCCTTCATCCGTGGCAACGTCAACCTGCTCAAGCAGGGCGCGGTGCTGCGCGGTCCGGCCGGCAACGGCGGCGCGGCCATCGATCCCGGCGAGGCGGCTGCGATCGTGCGTGAACATACCGCCCAGTGGCGCCAGTCGCGCGCAGCGATTCCGCAGCCGGCCGACACCGCCGCCAGTGCACCGGCCCCTGCCAGCGCTGCCGCTGCCACGCCGCCGCGCCAGGGGGCCCGTCTGGAAATCGCGCCGGCCGTCGCCGCTGCCGACCACACCGCAGGAACAACCACCGGCACCGCCGCCGGCAGTGAGGGTGACATGCTGGGCAACGAACAACTGCGTCAGGCCAAGGAAGATGTCGCCACCCGCGATGCCGAGATCCAGGAGCTGCGCAACCGGGTGGCCGAACTGGAGAAGCTCAAGACCCAGCAGCAGTCACTCATCGCAATGAAGGACAGCGACCTGGCGGCTGCCCAGCAGCGTCTTGCGCAGGCGCCGTCGCCACGCGACAGCAGTGGGAGTGGGTGGTACTGGCTGGGTCTGGTCGTCCTGGTGCTGGGCGTGGTCGGCTGGCTCTTCGGTCGCCGTCGCAAAGCCTCACCGTTGCCGCCGCTGTCGCGTGACGGCCTTGACGGTGCCGCACTTGCCGCCGCCGTGCCGGCCGCCGATTACGTGGATGAGCTGGCCGCGCAGCAGCGCCTGGCCGACGAAGACGACAACGTACACGTCGCCGCGCTGGACGAAGCGCCGCTGGCCGACGACCTGCGCCGCGAGCCGGTGTTCGCGCTGGCGCCGGTGACCGGCGACAGCCCGGCCGTGGACGAGGACGAGGTGGTCGCCGAGGCCGCGCCCGAGGCTGCGCCGGTGCTGCCGGGCCCGCCGGCGCATGCGCTGGAAGCGGCGGCGCAGCCGTCCTTCCGTGGCGTGTTCGAGTACCCGGCCGAGCCGGTGTCCGACGCCGACCCGACGGACATCGCCGCCGCAGGCCACGATGCGATCGAGGCAGGGGACGCGCCTGCCGATGGCACCGTGTTCGGGCCCGCGCCGGGACGCGACCGCCTGGAGCTGGCGATCGCCTACCTGGACCTGGGCGACGCCGAAACCGCGCGCACGCTGCTGCAGGAAGTCGCCGTGGGCGCGGACCCGCACATGCAGGCCGAAGCGCGCGAGCTGCTGGCGCGCCTGGGATGAACGACGCGTTTGCCCGTCGTTTCCCCGCTTGATTCCCGGGCCGACGCCGGCCCGGTTCCCCGACGAAACAGAGGTTGAGCATGCGCTACGCGTTGGGCGTGGAATACGATGGCAGTGAGTACAAGGGCTGGCAGCAGCTGGGCGAGAGTGGGTGTCCCAGCGTGCAGGCCAGCCTGCAGGAGGCGTTGTCCTCGGTGGCCGATGCACCGATCCAGGTGACGTGCGCCGGCCGCACCGATGCCGGCGTGCACGGCGAATGCCAGGTGGTCCATTTCGATACCGACGTGGTGCGCGATCCGCGCGGGTGGACCTTGGGCACCACGACCCGGTTGCCGCGTTCGATCGCCGTGCGCTGGTGCGTGCCGGTGGCCGACGACTTCCACGCACGCTTCTCGGCCCGGGCGCGGCGCTACCGCTATCGGCTGCTCAACCGTCAGGTGCGGCCGGCGCTGTACCGCCAGACCCTGAGCTGGGAACGTCGCCCGCTGGACGCCGGGCTGATGCACGCGGCTGGCCAGGCGCTGCTCGGCGAGAACGACTTCAGTGCCTTCCGCAGCATCCAGTGCGAGGCCCTGCATGCCCGCCGCGAGCTCCAGGCGATCAGCGTGGTCCGCCACGATGAGGTGGTGGAGGTCTGCGTTCAGGCCAATGCATTCCTTCATCACATGGTGCGCAATATCGTCGGCTCACTGATTCTGATCGGTTGTGGGGACAAGCCGGTGTCGTGGATGGCCGAGCTGCTGGCTGGCCAGGACCGCACCGTGGCCGGTCCCACCGCCCCCCCGCAGGGACTGGTGTTCGTTGGCCCCCTGTATCCCGACAACTGGCATCTGCCCGCCGAGGTCACCTTATGAGCCGCTCCTTCTATCGCACCCGCATCAAGTTCTGCGGCATGACCCGGGCCGGCGACGTCCGCCTGGCCGGCGAGCTGGGCGTGGACGCGGTCGGCTTCATCTTTGCCCGCGAGAGCAGGCGCCGCGTCGCGCCGGCTGAGGCCCGCGCAATGCGCCAGGCCATCGCGCCGATGGTGGACGTGGTCGCGCTGTTCCGTGACAACACCAAGGAGGAAGTCCGCGAAGTGCTGCGTACCGTGCGGCCAACCCTGCTGCAGTTCCACGGCGACGAGGACGAGTCGTTCTGCCGCAGCTTCAACATGCCCTATCTGAAGGCCGTGGCGATGGGCGGGCGCGACGACGTCAACGCCCGTCAGCTGCAGCTGCGCTATCCCGGCGCGGCCGGCTTCCTGTTCGACAGCCACGCACCGGGCGGTGGCGGCGGCACCGGCGTCGCGTTCGACTGGACACGTCTGCCCACCGGCCTGCACCGTCCCTTCCTGCTGGCCGGTGGCATCACCCCGGACAACGTATTCGATGCCATCGTCGCCACCCTGCCGTGGGGGGTGGATGTGTCCAGCGGCATCGAAACCGAACCGGGCATCAAGGACGGCTACAAGATGCGCAAGTTCGTCGAGGAAGTGCGCCGCGCCGACTGCCACGAGGCGGATTAGCCTCCACGGCGGCATTCGACGGCAGCGCCCGACCGTGGGCCGGGAGACCGGTTCACGTCAGTTGTCCGGCCAACCAGTCCGCCAAGGCGTCCACCCGCGCATCCTGGGTCCCCTCCGGCGTTGCCAGCACCCAGAAGCCGCCGGTGGCGGCGAACCCCCACGGTGCGAGCAGCCGCCCTGCCGCCAGGTCGTCGGCCACCAGCGGTTCGGGGGCGATCGCCACGCCCAGCCCGGCCACGGCCGCTTCCAGCAGGTAGTACAGATGCTCGAACCCGGTGCCCAGTTGCAGGCGCGCCGGGTCCAGTCCCTGCGACGTTGCCCACGCCGGCCACGCCTGCGGGCGTGAGGTGGTCTGCAGGAGCGTTTCGTCCAGCAACGCGTGCGGCGGCCTCCCGCGCAGGCGCGCAGCGGCAGGGTGCTGCGGACTCACCACCACGCCGACCCGTTCCGGTGCCAGTGCGCGCACCCGCCAGCCGCGGGGCCACGGCGGTTGCGCCAGCAGCAGGATGGCATCCAGCGCCTGCTGGTCGGCGGTGAAGCTGCCATCCTGCGCCGACCAGTGCAGCGGCAGCCCGGGCAGGGCAGCCTGCAGTGCCTGCAGCCGCGGAATCATCCAGCGCGCCAGAATGCTGCCACTGCAGCCGAGCACCAGCGGCCCCGGCCGTTGCTCGCGACTGATCACCGCAACCGCGTCGCGGATCTGCGCGAAAGCGCCCTCACAGGCGGTCTGCAGCACGGTGCCGGCGGGGGTCAGCCGCAGTCCGCGGCCGTCGCGCACGAACAGGGCCACGCCCAGGACGTCTTCCAGCACGCGCAACTGGCGGCTGATTGCCCCATGCGTCACGTGCAGCGACGCGGCCGCGCGGCCCACGCCGCCGAGCCGGGCCGTTGCCTCGAAACTGCGCAGGGCGTTGAGCGGGGGCAGGGGGGAGGTGCTCATGTGAGTTTTCCTGACAGGTCATGGCAGATATTGTCGATATTACTGTCATGACCCGTGCGTTAAAGTGTCAGCCTGTCTCCACCGGTTGTCGCGCCATGTCCTCCACCCCCGCATCCCCCATCGCCGATTTCCATGCCTATCCGGATGCCCAGGGGCATTTCGGCCGTTACGGCGGCAGCTTCGTCGCCGAAACCCTGATCGGGCCGCTGCAGGAGCTGGCCGCCGCCTATGACGAGGCGCGCCGCGATCCGGCCTTTATCGCCGCCTACGACAAGGACCTCACCCACTACGTGGGCCGGCCGAGTCCGATCTACCACGCCGAACGCCTCAGCCGTCAGGTCGGTGGCGCACAGATCCTGCTCAAGCGCGAGGACCTGAACCACACTGGCGCGCACAAGATCAACAACACCATCGGCCAGGCGCTGTTGGCCGCGCGCATGGGCAAGAAGCGCATCATCGCCGAGACCGGTGCCGGCCAGCATGGCGTCGCCAGCGCCACCGTGGCGGCGCGGCTGGGCCTGGAATGCGTGGTGTACATGGGCGCCACCGACATCGAGCGGCAGAAGATCAACGTCTACCGCATGAAGCTGCTCGGCGCGACGGTGGTGCCGGTCACCTCCGGGTCGGCCACGCTCAAGGACGCACTCAATGAAGCGATGCGCGACTGGGTCACCAACGTGCGCGATACCTTCTACATCATCGGTACCGTCGCCGGGCCGGACCCGTATCCGCGCATGGTGCGTGATTTCAACGCCATCGTCGGGCGCGAAGCGCGCGCGCAGATGCTCACCGACTACGGCCGCCTGCCCGATGCGATCACCGCCTGCGTGGGCGGTGGCAGCAACGCGATCGGCCTGTTCCATGCCTTCCTCAACGATCGCGATGTGCGCATCGTGGGCGCCGAGGCCGCCGGTGACGGCATTGAAACTGGTCGTCATGCGGCCTCGATCGCGGCCGGCCGCCCGGGCGTGCTGCATGGCAACCGCACTTATGTGATCTGCGACGACGACGGGCAGATCATCGAAACCCACTCGGTTTCAGCCGGCCTGGACTACCCCGGCGTGGGCCCGGAGCACGCCTTCCTGGCCGATGCCGGTCGCGCCGAGTATGTCGGTATCACCGACGACGAAGCATTGGCCGCGTTCCATCAACTGGCCCACAGCGAGGGCATCCTCGCCGCGCTGGAATCCAGCCACGCGGTCGCCCAGGCGATCAAGCTGGCGCGCGCGCTGCCCAGCGACAAGCTGGTGCTGTGCAATCTGTCCGGTCGGGGCGACAAGGACGTGCACACCATCGCCGCGCGCGAGGGTCTGATGCTGTGACCCCCCTGCTGCGCCAGGGAAGTGCGCTGCTGATCGTGGTCGGCCTGACCGGCTGTACCCCGCCGGACCCGCCGGTGCTGCCGGCCGCGCCTGCGGCGCCCGCGGCGATCGCACCGGCACGGATGCCGGCAAGCAACGAAGACGACATTGCCAACCGCCCGATCGAGGACGACCCGGCGCCCGAACCGGCCGTCGAGCCGGTTGCCCCCGACGCCGCGGCTCCGGCGGTGGTCTCGGTTGCCCTGGACCATGCCGGCGACATCGTGATCGGGCAGCGCTTCAGCGTGACCGATGCCGATGACCAGTGGCATTCGGCGGGTCTGAGCGAGGGCGGGGCGCCCGGGAGCTGCGAGTTCTATGAGCGCGGCAGTCTGCCCGAGGGCGTTTCGATGATGGTCCAGGATGAGCACGTACTGCGTTTCGACCTGGCGTTGCTGGACGGATCGGGCGAGACCATCACCCAGCCCGGGCCGTTCGGACTGCGCCTGGGCATGTCGCGCGAAGACGCCCTGCGGCGCCTGCCCGGCGGCAGCACCGCGCAGCCGCATGCCTATGTCCCTGACGCGGGCGAGTACCTCACCTGGCAGGACCCGGGCTCGGATCTGGCGATCCGGCTGGAGATCGTCGATGGGGCGATAACGAAGATGTACTGGGGCGCCAGCGGCGCCGTTGAAACGTTCGAAGGATGTGCCTGACATGAGTGTGGACCGTATCGATGCCTGTTTTGCCCGTCTGCGTGCCTCCGGCCGCAAGGCGCTGATTCCCTTCATCACCGCGGGTGACCCGGGCCTGGAGGCGACCGTGCCGGTCATGCACGCATTGGCTGCCGCGGGGGCGGACGTGATCGAACTGGGCGTCCCGTTCTCCGACCCGATGGCCGACGGACCGACCATCCAGCGCAGCTCCGAGCGCGCCTTGGCGCGTGGTGCAGGGCTGCGCTACGTACTGGAGACCGTGGCTGCCTTCCGCCGTGACGACGCTGCCACCCCGGTGGTACTGATGGGGTATCTGAATCCGGTCGAGATCCACGGCACCGCACGCTTTGCCGAGGCGGCGATCCGCGCCGGCGTGGACGGTGTGCTGCTGGTGGACCTGCCGCCGGAAGAGGCCGACGAAACCCGCAGCATCTTCGCGGCCGCAGGCCTGGCCCTGATCCTCCTGGCCTCGCCGACCACCGCCGATGCGCGGCTGGACACCCTGTCCACGATGGCCCAGGGCTACCTGTACTACGTCAGCTTCGCCGGCGTCACCGGTGCATCCGACCGCCTGGACAGCAGCGCCGCCAGCGCCCGCCTGCGCGACCTGCGCCAGCGCTCCCACGTGCCGGTGGTGGCCGGTTTCGGCATCAAGGATGCGGCCAGTGCGGCGGCGATGGCGGTGGAGGCTGATGGTGTCGTGGTCGGCAGCGCCCTGGTTGCCGCCCTGGCCGGGACCGGTGATGCCGCTGCCGCCGCGCACGTGGCCCGGACGTTCCTGCAACCGCTGCGCGAGGCGCTGGACGTGCGGTAACGCCGGCCGCCGCGCCCCCTCGAACGTACGCCCCAGCACGGTTTTCACGCCCGCTTTACTGCACGGGCAGGGGGTCCCGGGCACCGTACGGGTAAGCTAGACTGTCGGCCTTTGCGGCCCCCGGGCCGCCCTGAACGGAAGTAGCATCCCGCATGAGTTGGCTCAGCAAGTTGA
Organism: Stenotrophomonas sp. Marseille-Q5258; assembly: GCF_946900935.1. Lineage (NCBI taxonomy): Bacteria > Pseudomonadati > Pseudomonadota > Gammaproteobacteria > Lysobacterales > Lysobacteraceae > Stenotrophomonas > Stenotrophomonas sp. Marseille-Q5258. The sequence goes on along the minus strand of NZ_CAMPPN010000011.1, from coordinate 61,596 downwards.
TGCCGTCTGGCATCCGCACCGACAACGTCCCCAGCAAGAAGCGCAGCGTCCCCGAGGGCCTGTGGGAGAAGTGCAGCAGCTGCGGCAGCGCGCTCTACCGTCCCGAGCTGGAGGAGAACCTCGAGGTCTGTCCCAAGTGTGGCCATCACATGGCCATCCGCGCACGCGCGCGTCTGGCGGCGCTGTTCGACGTCGACAGCACCACCGAGATCGGCGCGCGCCTGGGCCCGACGGACCTGCTCAAGTTCAAGGACCAGAAGAAGTACAGCGAACGCATCAAGGCCTCGCAGAAGAACACCGGCGAGTACGACGCGCTGATTGCCATGCAGGGCCTGATGAAGGGCCGCCCGCTGGTGGCCTCGGCCTTCGACTTCGCCTTCATGGGCGGTTCGATGGGCTCGGTGGTGGGGGAGCGCTTCTCGCTGGCCGCCGAAAAGGCGCTGGAGATCGGTGCGCCCTACGTGTGCTTCTCCGCCAGCGGCGGCGCGCGCATGCAGGAAGGCCTGTTCTCGCTGATGCAGATGGCCAAGACCTCGGCCGCGCTGGGTCGCCTGCGTGATGCCGGCCTGCCGTACATCTCGGTACTGACCCACCCGACCACCGGTGGCGTGTCGGCGTCGTTTGCCATGCTGGGCGACATCAACATCGCCGAACCGCAGGCGCTGATCGGCTTCGCCGGTCCGCGTGTGATCGAGCAGACCGTGCGCGAAAAGCTGCCCGAAGGCTTCCAGCGTTCGGAGTTCCTGCTGGAGCATGGGGCGATCGACCAGATCTGCGATCGCCGCGAAATGCGTGACCGTCTGTCCGAGCTGCTGGCCATGCTGGGCCGCCAGCCCGCGCCTGCCGCGGACGCCGCTGCCTGATGGGCGCGCGCAGGTATTTCGGCACCGACGGCATCCGCGGTCGGGTCGGCCAGGGGGTGATCTCGGCCGATTTCGTGCTGCGCCTGGGCAACGCGCTCGGTCGCGTGCTGACCGCGCGCAACGGCCATCGGCCGGGCCACCGCCCGGTGGTGGTGATCGGCAAGGACACGCGCATCTCCGGCTACATGTTCGAAGCCGCGCTCGAGGCGGGGCTGGTTGCCGCCGGCGCGGACGTGCAGCTGCTGGGGCCGATGCCGACCCCGGCCGTCGCCTTCCTGACCCGCACGCTCGGGGCCGACGCCGGCATCGTCATCAGCGCCTCGCACAACCCGCATTACGACAACGGCATCAAGTTCTTCTCCGCCGATGGCGAGAAGCTCGATGACGCCACCGAGCTGGCACTGGAAGCAGCGCTGGACGAACCGTTCACCACCGCCGAATCGGACCGTCTCGGCAAGGCCATGCGCGCCCGGGACGCGGTGGGCCGCTACATCGAATTCTGCAAGGCCAGCGTGCCGCGTGCCTTCGACCTGCGCGGGTTGAAGATCGTGCTCGACTGCGCCCACGGCGCCACCTACCACATCGCGCCGCTGCTGTTCCGCGAGCTCGGTGCGGAGGTGGTCGCCATCGGCGCCGAGCCGAACGGTGTGAACATCAATGACGGCGTCGGGTCGATGCACATCGACAACCTTGCCGCCAAGGTGCGCGAGACCGGTGCGGATCTCGGCATCGCCTTCGATGGCGACGGCGACCGCGTGCTGATGGCGGACGATCAGGGCAACCCGGTCGATGGCGACGACCTGCTGTACGTGCTGGCGCCCTCCTGGCGCGGCAATGGACGCCTGCGCGGTCCGGTGGTCGGCACGTTGATGACCAACTTCGGGCTCGAGCAGGCGATGGAGCGGCTGGGCATACAGTTCCTGCGCAGCAACGTCGGTGACCGCTACGTGCACCAGGCGCTGGTCGAAGGCGGTGGCGTGCTCGGCGGTGAGGCCTCCGGTCACCTGCTGTGCCTGGACCGCGCCACCACGGGCGACGCCATCGTCAGCGCACTGCAGGTGCTGGAAGTGCTGCGGCGTGAGAATACATCGCTGCGGCAGGCGCTGTCGGGCCTGCACAAAGTGCCGCAGAAGACCGTCAACGTGCGTCTGGCCGGTGTCTCGGCCAAGGCCGTCGTGCAGTCCGACAGCGTGCAGGCCGCTCTCGCGGCCGCGCAGCAGTCGGTGCAGGGCCGCGGTCGTGCGTTCCTGCGGCCGTCGGGGACCGAGCCGGTGGTACGCGTGACCGTCGAAGCGGACAGCAGCGACCTGATGCAGGCCACGCTGGACAACCTGTCCGATGCGGTGAAGGCCGCCGCAGCGGCCTGACATGTCGCAGGCGGCGCAAACGAAGAACCCGGCCTCGGCCGGGTTTTTTCGTGGCGCACGCGTTCGTTTCCGGGCCGTTACGGCCCCGGCGCCATCTTCTTCTGTTTCGCCTTGAAGCGGTTGAACAGCGGCGCGATCAGCGGGTGGTAGCTCAACGCGATCCGCTTGCGCAGCCAGCGTGCCGGACGGTTGCGGATGGCGAAGCGATAGATGTGGCCAGGATCGCCGCCCACCACATTGCGGCCGAACGGATGGGTGGTATGCAGGTGGGTGAAGCCCTGTTGCCGTGCGATCGCCACGTAGTCCTCGTCGAAATCGCCGTACGGCCAGCACAGCGTGTCCGAAACGCTGCCAAGCTCCTGCTGCAGCACCGCGCGCGCGCGCGACAGGTCGCTCTCGATACCCACGCATTTCTGCGCCCGGCTGATCGCCTGCTTCATCCAGCGCGTATGCGTATGGGTGTGGCAGTGCACTTCGAAGGTGCCGGCGGCGATCATCGCGCGCGCCTCGCTCCAGCGCATCATCACCGAGTCGGCGCGGTCCTGTTCCAGGATCGCCGCTTCGCAGCCGCGATGGTCCGGTGTTGCCGGCAGGGTCGCGCCGGTCTGGCCGGCATGCGGCCGTTCCGGGCCATCGCCCATCCAGCCGGTCACCACGAACACCACCGCGTGCATGCCGTACTTGAGCAGGATCGGGTGCGCGTAGACCCAGTTGTCCAGGTAGCCGTCGTCGAAGGTGATCACGATCGACTTGCGCGGCACCGGCTGGCCGGCGAGGAAGCCGGCGTACTGCTCCAGCGTCAGCGAGGTCCAGCCGTCGGCGGCCAGCCACGCAATCTGGCTTTCGAAGTTCTCCGGGGACACGGTGATCATGCCCGGCGAGGGCGATACATGGTGATGCATCAGCACCGGGACGGATCTAGCGTTGGCCATGCCCAAGTTCCTTCAACCACTGGTGGTAATAGTGTTCGGTCGCTTCGGTGTGGCCGGTCGGCGTGAAGCGCTGCGCGCTGTGCATCCATTCCCAGCCGGCGCGGCCCATGCGGCGGCGCTCCTGCGGGTCTTCGACCAGCGTCTGCAGCGCGTGCGTCAGCGCGGCCGGGTCGCCAAGCGGCGCGAGCATAGCATTGCTCCCTTCCATCACCATTTCCGGCACGCCACCCACCCGCGTGGCCACGATCGGCACGCCGACGTAAGCTGCTTCCAGGAACACGGTGCCGGCCGCTTCCTTGTGGCTGGCCAGCGCGAAGATGTCGAAGGCGGTCATCAACCGGCACGCGCCGAGGCGGTAGCCCAGCAGGTGCACCTGGCTGGCGATGCCCAGTTCCGCGCGCAGCGCCAGCAGGCGGTCCATCACCGGCTGTCCGTCGCCGACGATCACCAGCTGCAGGTTGCGGTGGCGGCGGCAGAGCGGGGCGATGGCGTGCAGCAGGTCGGCGTGGCCCTTCGGCTCACGCAGCACCGCCACGCAGCCGACCACGATCTGGTCCTCGTCGAAACCGAGTTCGCGCCGCACCTCGGTGCGGGTCTCCTGCAGGCACTGCCACGGATCGTCCTTGTTGATCTGCGTCCACTGCGGCGGGACCGCGATCGGCGGCACGATGCCGATCCGCTCCCCGGCGATGCCGCGCGTCACCAGCAGCTGCTTCACGAAGCTGCTGACGGTCAGGACCCGGTGCGGCAGGCCGGTGTAGGTCAGCAGTGAGTTGACCGGGCTCATCAGGTGACGCGAGCGCACCACCAGGGGCGTGCCGCCCAGGCGCGCTCCGGCAGCGGCGATAAGACTGTCGCGCCGGCTGGTCGTGTTGACCACGTGGTAGCCGTGGCGTCGCACCAGTCGCGAGACCGTGCCGATGCCGCGCAGCAGGCGCAGCAGGCCGCCCATCTTCAGGGTGTGCACGGTGAACCCGGCTTCCCGTGCGATTTCGCCGAGCCGCGCGCCGGGTTGGCACAGCAGCGACACGTCATGGCCGCGCTCGCGCATGGCCAGCATGTGCCGGTAGATGTAGATCTCCTGACCGCCAAAGCCTTTGGCCGCTTCGGTATGCAGGATCTTCAGCGGGATGACGCGGTGGCCGGCGGCCTCAGCGCCCGCCGCGAGGGCCTGAGCGTGGGGATCGGCGACGGGCGGACCGGCGTCGGCCTGCCGGGGGCTGCCAGCGAAGGAAGAGGGCTCAGCGGGAACCGGCGAGGTGGCGTCCATAGGGCGGATCGAGTGCTGCAGCAGAGGAGGGGACGCGTGGCGGCGGCAGCGTCATTGGCCCGTTCACACAGCCCGGGTGGCGCGCATTGTATCGGCTTGTATCAATGTATCGGTGGCGGCATGAGCCCGATCTGTCACAATGTTCAGCCGGGCCACAGGTGCGGCCCTTCGTCCATCCAAGAACAAGCCAGGTAACGCTGTGAGCCAGATTCCGACCCTCGACATCACCCGTTTCGACAGTGACCGCGACGCCTTCGTTGCAGAGCTGGGCGCGGCCTACCGCGAATGGGGTTTCGCGGGCATCCGCAACCACGGCATCCCGCAGGCCGACATCGATGCGGCCTACGACGTCTTCAAGGCCTTCTTCGCTCTGCCGGAGGAGACCAAGCGCCAGTACCACGTGCCGGGCAGCGGTGGCGCCCGCGGCTACACCCCGTTCGGCGTGGAAACCGCCAAGGGCTCCCAGCACTTCGACCTGAAGGAGTTCTGGCACATCGGCCGCGAGATCCCGGACGATTCCAAGTACCGTGACGTGATGGCCCCGAACCTGTGGCCGTCCGAGGTTCCCGGTTTCCGTGAGCGCGGTTACGGCCTGTACCAGGCCCTGGACAACCTGGGCTCGCGGGTCCTGTCGGCGCTGGCGCTGCACATCGGCCTGCCGATCGACTTCTTTGCCGACAAGACCAACAACGGCAACTCGATCCTGCGCCCGATCCACTACCCGCCGATCACCGCCGAGAACATTCCCAACGTGCGCGCCGGCGCACACGGCGACATCAATTTCATCACGCTGCTGGTCGGTGCCAGCGCGGCGGGGCTGGAAGTGCAGTCGCACGAAGGCAAGTGGGTGCCGTTCACCTCCGACGCGGACACCATCGTGGTCAACATCGGCGACATGCTGCAGCGCCTGACCAACCATGTGTACCCGTCCACCATCCATCGCGTGGTCAATCCCCCGGGCGAGCAGGCGCGCCAGCCGCGTTACTCGGTGCCGTTCTTCCTGCACCCCAACCCGGACTTCCTGATCGACGTGCTGCCGACCTGCATCACCCCGGACAACCCGAGCCGCTACCCGGAGCCGATCACTGCCCACGGCTTCCTGGAAGAGCGCCTGCGCGAGATCAAGCTGAAGTAACCGCCCATCCGACCGAACCGGCAGGTACCGACCGCTGGTCGGTACGCCCCGGAAGGCTGCCAAAAGGCCACCGTCATGGTGGCCTTTTTGTTTGTCGCGAACGGCGCGGCTGCTCATTGCTATCAGCGCGGGGCGAGGCCCGGCACACCCCTCCGCGACACGCCGTGAACCCATCCCTGGGGGCTGCTCCAAAACATCCATGTTTTGGAGCGTCGCTGCGGGGTGCACCGGTCCTCACCCCTCAAGCAGTCCGTCGACCGGATCGGAAAGCAGATTCAAGCCGTCGGCATGGGCCGCTTCTGCCGTCCGGTCGCCATCATCTGTAGGGGGCTGGGGCCGGTACGCCCCGGAGGGACTGTCGAAAACATGGATGTTTTCGACAAGCCCCCAGGGATGGGTTTACGTGCGTGTCCCGGAGGGGCGTACCGGACCCGGCCCCCTCTCCGACAACAATGAACAGCCGCGCTCTTCGCGCCAAACCCAGCCACAGATCATTATCCATTTGAAATGTAAGCGTTTTCGGCGGGGCGCTGATTCGTTACATCCGGTATCATTGCCCGTTGATACCCAACTGGAGCCCCGCCATGCGCCGCAAGATCGTCGCCGGTAACTGGAAGCTGCACGGCAGCCGCCAATTCGCCACCGACCTGGTCAGTGACCTGGTCGCCAGCCTGCCGCGCGATGGGGTGGAGGTGGTCATCCTGCCGCCCCTGCCGTACCTGGGCGAACTGGTCGAGGACTTCGAGGGCCGGGCCATCGCCTTTGGCTCCCAGGACGTGAGCTCCAACGAGAAGGGCGCCTACACCGGCGAGGTCTCGGCCTCGATGCTGGCCGAGGTCGGCGCCCGCTATGGCCTGGTCGGCCATTCCGAGCGCCGCCAGTACCACAATGAATCCAGCGAGCTGGTGGCACGCAAGTTCGCCGCCGCCCTGCATGCCGGCCTGGTCCCGGTGCTCTGCGTGGGCGAGACGCTGGAGCAGCGCGAGGCCGGCCAGACCGAGCAGGTCATCGCCGCCCAGCTGGCCCCGGTGCTGGCCCTGGTGGGCCCCTCCGGCTTCCAGCATGCCGTGGTCGCCTATGAGCCGGTCTGGGCCATCGGCACCGGCCGGACCGCCAGCAAAGAGCAGGCCCAGCAGGTCCATGCCTTCATCCGTGGCGAAGTGGCCAAGCTGGATGCTAGAATCGCTGATTCGTTGCCGATCCTTTACGGCGGCAGCGTGAAGCCCGACAACGCTGGGGAACTGTTCGCGCAGCCCGATGTCGATGGTGGGCTGGTGGGCGGCGCCTCCCTGGTGGCCGCGGACTTCCTGGCCATCGTCGATGCGGCGGCCGGGCGCTAACAAGATAATGTGCCGACCGACCGTCGGCGCGACATGTCCGAGGACGGATTCGAAATGCTGATGTTGATCCTCAATGTGGTCTACGTGCTGGTGGCGGTGGCCATGATCGCGCTCATCCTGATGCAGCGTGGTTCCGGCGCGGCCGCGGGTTCGGGTTTCGGCGCGGGCGCCTCGGGGACCGTGTTCGGCGCGCGCGGCGCGTCCAATTTCCTGTCCAAGTCGACCAAGTGGCTGGCCGTGGTGTTCTTCGGCATCAGCCTCTTCATGGCCTGGTACGCCAGCCACGGCTCGCGCCCGGCAGCGCAGCAGGACCTGGGCCTGATGTCGGCCCCGGTGGAAAGCGTGCCGGCAGCGCCGGCAGGTGAGTTGCCGGCCGTGCCGAAGGCCCCGGCAGCACCCGTCCAGACCCCGGTCCAGCAGCCGGTTCCGCAGGCCACTGTGCCGGCTGAGGCGGGAGCGAAAACTTCTGGTGAAGAAAAGCCTTCGGAAGGCACCCAGAATCGCTGAAGACGGTTACAATATGCGGCGCATTGGGAAGTAACCCCCGGTGCGATCGTAAGCCCAGGTGGCGGAATTGGTAGACGCACTACCTTGAGGTGGTAGCGACGAGAGTCGTAGGGGTTCGAGTCCCCTCTTGGGCACCATTGTTTGTAAGCGGATTTCGTCTGGCGCGCACGGCGCCAGGGTGCGGAGTCCGTCCACTCCCCCATGCCAAAGCGCCTGCAGGCGCAGCGGCAGAGGCAAGAGAGAATCGCTGTGCTGGCCGAATATTTGCCGTCTCTGCTGTTTCTGATCGTTGCCACCGGTATCGGCGTTGCGCTGATGCTGGTCGGCCGATTCCTCGGTCCACGACGTCCTGATCTGGAAAAGCTCTCGCCGTACGAGTGCGGCTTCGAGGCTTTCGAGGACGCGCGCATGAAGTTCGATGTGCGCTACTACCTGATCGCGATCCAGTTCATCGTATTTGACTTGGAAATCATTTTCATCGTGCCGTGGACCCAGGTCTTCATGGAACTGGGTGCGCGTTCGCTGGTCACGATGGGCCTGTTCGTGGGCATGCTTTTCCTCGGTTTCATTTACGTCTGGAAGAAGGGAGCGCTGGAATGGGAGTGATTCAGACTCTCGATGGCCTGATGAACAACCCGGTCCCGGAAGGGCGGGTCGACGACATCCTGCGCCCCGAAGGCGACAACCCGCTGCTCGAAAAGGGCTACGTGACCACCAGCGTCGATGCGCTGTTGAACTGGGCGCGGACCGGCTCGATGTGGCCGATGACCTTTGGTCTGGCCTGCTGCGCGGTGGAGATGATGCATGCCGGCGCGGCGCGCCTGGATCTTGACCGCTACGGCGTGGTGTTCCGCCCGTCGCCGCGTCAGTCCGACGTGATGATCGTGGCCGGCACCCTGGTCAACAAGATGGCCCCGGCGCTGCGCAAGGTCTACGACCAGATGCCGGACCCGAAGTGGGTCATTTCGATGGGCAGCTGTGCCAACGGTGGCGGCTACTACCACTACTCCTATGCAGTAGTGCGTGGTTGCGACCGCGTGGTCCCGGTGGACGTCTACGTTCCCGGGTGTCCGCCTACCGCCGAAGCGCTGGTGTACGGGATCCTGCAGCTGCAGAAGAAGATCTGGCGTACGCAGACCATCGCCCGCTGACATTCCTCCTGACAAGAGCACGCCAAGCCCCCATGGCAGAGCAAGCATCCTTCATCGACCGACTCTCCGCACGCTTTGCCGGTGCGCAGGTCTTCGTGGTCGAACCCCGCGGCGAAGTGACGCTGGAAGTGCCCGCCGCTGACTGGCATGCCACCGCCCTGGCGCTGCGCGACGAATTCGGTTTCGAGCAGTCCGTCGACCTGTGCGGCCTGGACTACCTCGGCTACGGCAGCGACGAATGGGATACGGCCGACGTGTCGTCCCAGGGCTTCAGCCGCGGCGTCGAGGGCAAGTCCGTCGGTCGTTTCGCATGGGGCGAGTTCCCCACCCGCGAAACCAGCGATGGCGCCCAGCCGCAGCCGATCCCGCTGCAGCGTTTCGCCGTGGTCGCCCAGCTGCGTTCCTACCAGCACAACCTCACCATGCGCATCCGCTGCTTCGCGCCGAATGAGGAACTGCCGGTGGTCGCGTCGCTGACCAGCGTCTGGCCGGGCCTGAACTGGTTCGAGCGCGAAGCGTTCGACCTCTACGGCGTGATCTTCGAAGGTCACCCGGACCTGCGCCGGATCCTGACCGATTACGGTTTCGTCGGCCATCCGTTCCGCAAGGATTTCCCGCTGATCGGCAACGTCGAAGTGCGCTACGACGAAGAGAAGAAGCGCGTGATCTACGAGCCGGTGACCTCGGTGGAGCCGCGTGTCGGCGTGCCGCGCGTGATCCGTGACGATGCCCGTTTCCAGACCGCTGCCGGCGAAAGCGCGCAGACGGAGGCAGTAAAGTGAGTGAATTCCACCAGGCCAGCCAGGCCTTTGCGAGCAATCCCGCCGAAAGCCGGCAGGAAATCCGCAACTACACGATGAACTTCGGCCCGCAGCATCCGGCCGCGCACGGTGTGCTGCGCCTGATCCTGGAAATGGACGGCGAAACCATCATGCGTGCCGACCCCCATGTGGGCCTGCTGCACCGTGGTACCGAGAAGCTGGCCGAGTCCAAGCCCTTCAACCAGTCGATCGGCTACATGGATCGCCTGGATTACGTGTCGATGATGTGCAACGAGCACGCCTACGTGCGCGCGATCGAAACCCTGATGGGGATCGAAGCGCCCGAACGCGCGCAGTACATCCGCACCATGTTCGACGAAATCACCCGCATCCTGAACCACCTGATGTGGCTGGGTTCCAACGCGCTCGATCTGGGCGCGATGGCGGTGATGCTGTACGCCTTCCGTGAGCGTGAAGAGCTGATGGACTGCTACGAAGCGGTCTCCGGCGCGCGCATGCACGCGGCCTACTACCGTCCGGGTGGCGTCTATCGCGACCTGCCGGATCGTATGCCCAAGTACAAGGAATCGCGCTGGCACAAGGGCAAGGCCCTGAAGAACCTCAACGCCGCGCGCGAAGGGTCGCTGCTCGATTTCCTCGAGAACTTCACCGTCGAGTTCCCCAAGCGTGTCGACGAGTACGAGACCCTGCTGACCGACAACCGTATCTGGAAGCAGCGTACCGTCGGCATCGGCGTGGTCAGCCCGGAACTGGCCCATGCGTGGGGCATGACCGGGGTGATGCTGCGTGGCTCGGGCATTGCCTGGGATCTGCGCAAGAAGCAGCCGTACGCCAAGTACGATGCCGTCGAGTTCGACATTCCGCTGGGCAAGGAAGGCGACTGCTACGACCGCTACCTGGTCCGCGTGGCCGAGATGCGCGAGTCCAACCGCATCATCAAGCAGTGCGTGCAGTGGCTGCGTGCCAACCCCGGCCCGGTCATGGTCAAGAACTTCAAGGTCGCGCCGCCCAGCCGCGAGGACATGAAGGAGGACATGGAAGCGCTGATCCATCACTTCAAGCTGTTCAGTGAAGGCTACTGCGTCCCCGCCGGCGAAACCTACGCCGCGGTCGAAGCGCCCAAGGGCGAGTTCGGCTGCTACCTGATGTCCGATGGCGCCAACAAGCCGTTCCGCGTGCACCTGCGCGCGCCGGGTTTCGCCCATCTGTCCTCGATCGACTCGGTCGTGCGCGGGCACATGCTCGCCGACGTGGTGGCCATGATCGGCACCTACGACCTGGTGTTCGGTGAGGTGGACCGGTGATCCCGGCCGCATGCACGATGCCTGACACCCGCCGGCTTCTGCCGGCGCTGCAGGTTCTGGTCTTTCACGATTTGGTATTCGCTGAGGTCGGCCGATGAAGGCGACAGGTAATTTCGAGGCGGCGCGCGACGTCGACCCGTTGGTGGTGTTGAGCGACAAGACGCGCGCGCACATCGATCACTGGCTGGCCAAGTTCCCGCCGGATCGCAAGCGCTCGGCCGTGTTGCAGGGCCTGCATGCGGCACAGGAACAGAACCAGGGCTGGCTGACCGACGAGTTGATCGCCGGCGTCGCCAGGTATCTGGATCTGCCGCCGGTGTGGGCCTATGAGGTTGCCAGCTTCTACTCGATGTTCGAGACCGAGAAGGTTGGCCGCCACAACGTCGCCTTCTGCACCAACATCAGCTGCTGGCTGAATGGCGCCGAGGACCTGGTTGCGCACGCCGAGAAGAAGCTCGGCTGCAAGACCGGCCAGTCCACCGCCGACGGCCGCGTCTACCTCAAGCGCGAAGAAGAATGCCTGGCCGGTTGCGCCGGTGCGCCGATGATGGTCATCAACGGCCATTACCACGAGCGCCTGACCGTCGAGAAAGTCGACGAGCTGCTGGACGGGTTGGAGTAAGACATGGCACATCATCACGCACCCACGGGTCCGGTCGGTCCTGCGCCGCTGCCGCACCAGGTGGTCTACACCACGCTGCACTACGACACCCCGTGGTCGTACGAAAGCTACCTCAAGACCGGTGGCTACGCCGCCCTGCGCAAGATCCTCGAAGAGAAGATCTCGCCGGAACAGGTCATCGAGATGGTCAAGCAGTCCAACCTGCGCGGCCGCGGTGGCGCCGGCTTCCCGACCGGCCTGAAGTGGTCCTTCATGCCCAAGGGCACCATGCAGAAGTACATCCTCTGCAACTCGGATGAATCCGAGCCGGGCACCTGCAAGGATCGCGACATCCTGCGCTACAACCCGCATTCGGTCGTGGAAGGCATGGCAATCGCCTGCTACGCCACCGGCAGTACCGTGGGCTACAACTACCTGCGCGGTGAGTTCCACCACGAGCCCTTCGAGCACTTCGAGCAGGCCCTGGCTGACGCGTACGCGAACGGCTGGCTGGGCAAGAACATCCTCGGCAGCGGCGTGGACATCGACATCTACGGTGCGCTCGGTGCCGGCGCTTACATCTGCGGCGAAGAAACCGCGCTGATGGAGTCGCTGGAAGGCAAGAAGGGCCAGCCGCGCTACAAGCCGCCGTTCCCGGCCAACTTCGGCCTGTACGGCAAGCCGTCGACGATCAACAACACCGAGACCTATGCCTCGGTGCCGGCGATCATCCGCAACGGCCCGGAGTGGTTCCAGAGCCTGAGCCTGACCAAGAACGGCGGTCCGAAGATCTTCTCGGTTTCCGGCTGTGTGCAGAAGGGCGGCAACTTCGAAGTGCCGCTGGGCACCACTTTCGACGAGCTGCTGGAGATGGCCGGCGGCCTCAAGCCGGGTCGCACCCTGAAGGGCGCGGTTCCGGGCGGTGTGTCGATGCCGGTGCTCAAGGCCGAAGAACTCAAGGGCCTGCAGATGGACTACGACACCCTGCGTGCCCTGGGCACCGGTCTGGGCTCGGGCGCCATCGTGGTGCTCGACGACAGCGTCTGCTGCGTCAAGTTCGCCTGCCGCATCTCGCAGTTCTTCCACAAGGAATCCTGTGGCCAGTGCACCCCGTGCCGCGAAGGCACCGGCTGGATGCACCGCGTCCTGGAACGCATCGTTGCCGGCAAGGCCACGATGGAAGACCTGCACCAGTTGAAGGCAGTGGCCGGCCAGATCGAAGGCCACACCATCTGCGCGTTCGGTGAAGCGGCGGCATGGCCCATCCAGGGCTTCCTGCGCCAGTTCTGGGACGAATTCGAGTACTACATCGTCAACGGTCATTCGATGGTTGACGGCAAGAAGGTGGAGGCAGCCGCTGCATGAGCGCGCAACCCGTAAATCCGAGCGTGCCACCGGATCATGTGACCGTCGAAATCGACGGCCAGTCCCTGGTCGTGCCCAAGGGCTCGATGATCATCCAGGCCGCCGACAAGGCCGGCATTCCGATCCCGCGCTTCTGCTACCACGAGAAGCTGCCGATCGCGGCCAACTGCCGCATGTGCCTGGTCGACGTCGAGAAGTCGCCCAAGCCGGCGCCGGCCTGCGCCACGCCGGTCATGGATGGCATGAAGGTCGCCACCCGCAGTGAGAAGGCACTGAAGTTCCAGCGCTCGGTGATGGAATTCCTGCTGATCAACCATCCGCTGGACTGCCCGATCTGCGATCAGGGCGGCGAGTGCGAGCTGCAGGACGTCTCGCTCGGCTATGGCCGTTCGGTGAGCCGCTTCAACGAGCGCAAGCGCGTGGTGCCGGACGAGGACATGGGCCCGCTGGTCGCCACCGAGATGACCCGCTGCATCCAGTGCACGCGCTGCGTCCGCTTCACCGCCGACGTTGCCGGTACCTATGAACTGGGTGGCATGTACCGCGGTGAGAACCTGCAGATCGGCACCTACGACGGCAAGCCGCTGACCACCGAGCTGTCCGGCAACGTCGTCGACGTGTGCCCGGTCGGTGCGCTGACCAACAAGGTGTTCCAGTTCCGCGCCCGTCCGTGGGAACTGACCGCGCGCGAATCGCTGGGCTATCACGACGCGATGGGCTCGAACCTGTTCCTGCACGTGCGTCGCGGCGAAGTGCTGCGCGCGGTGCCGCGCGACAACGAGTCGGTCAACGAATGCTGGCTGTCCGATCGCGACCGCTACTCCCACCAGGGCCTGTACAGCGACGACCGTGCGGTCAAGCCGCTGCGCAAGGTCAACGGCGAGTGGAAGGAAGTGAGCTGGGCTGAAGGCCTGGCCGCCGCCAAGGAGATCTTCGCCGCCCATCAGGGCGACGACCTCGGCGTGCTGGTGCACCCGTCGGCCTCCAACGAGGAAGGCGCGCTGCTGGCGCGACTGGCCAAGGGCCTGGGCACCTCCAACATCGACCACCGCATCAACAACCGCGACTTCTCCGACGCTGCCGTGGCCGAGGTGTTCGGCCTCCCGCTGGCCGAGATCGAAGGCGCGGACAGCATCGTCGTGCTCGGCAGCAACATCCGCCACGAGCTGCCGTTGCTGCACGCCCGCCTGCGCAAGGCACAGACCACGCGCAACGCGAAGATCCACGCGGTCAACCCGGTCGACTTCGACTTCGCCTTCAAGCTGGCCGGCAAGCAGATCGTTGCACCGTCGAAGTTCATCGACGCGCTGGGCAATGCCGAGCTGCGCGAGGCCGTGAAGGGGGCCAACAACGCCGTCCTCATCGTCGGCGCGATCGCCGAGAACCACCCGCAGGCCGCCGCCATCCGCGCCGCCGCGCGCGATTTCGCCGCCGCTACCGGTGCCAGGCTGTGCCGCATCCCGCAGGGCGCCAACGCCGTGGGCCTGGCCCGCGCCGGCGTGCTGCCGACCGGCAAGGACGTCAACGCCATGCTGGCCCAGCCGCGCAAGGCCTATGTCCTGTACGGCATCGAGCCGGGCCTGGACTTTGCCGACGCCGCTGCTGCCCGCAAGGCGCTGGCCGGTGCACAGGTGGTGGCCTTCAGCCAGTTCGCCTGCGCCTCGACCCGCGATGTGGCCGACGTGATCCTGCCGATCGGCGCACTGCCGGAAGTCGACGCCACCCTGACCAACCTCGATGGTCGCGAGCAGACGGCCCGTGCCGGCGGCAAGCTGCCGGGCGAGGCGCGTGAAGGCTGGCGCGTGCTGCGTGCGCTGGGCGGCGAGCTGTCGCTGGCCGGTTTCGAGTTCATCGATCTGGCCGGCCTGCGCGCCAGCCTGGCGCCGGTCAGCGTCACCGTTGCGCCGTCCGCCGCCGCGCCGGTCGCTGTGGAAGGCCTGGAAGTGGCCTCGACCGCCGCGATCTACCGCACCGATGCTGTGGTCCGTCGCGCCCAGGCGCTGCAGTCGCACCCGCTCAACAACGCGCCGCGCATCGTGCTCAACGCCGACGACGCAGCCCGCCTGCAGCTGGTTGAAGGGCAGATGGCCAAGGTCGGCACCGATGCCGGTCGCGCCACGCTGCCGGTGGTGGTCGACGCCCGCGTCGCCGCGGGGTCGGTCTGGATTGAATCGGGCCACGGTGCTACCGCGCCGCTGGGTGCCGCACGCGTAACGGTGGTGGCTGCATGAACGAATTGCTGTTGAACGCGGTCGACCCGCTGCACCAGTGGCTGCTGTCGCTGGGCGAGATCGGCGCGCTGGCCTGGATCATCCTGAAGATCCTGGTGATCACCATGCCGGTGATCATCTCGGTGGCCTTCTACGTGGTCTGGGAGCGCAAGCTGATCGGCTGGATGCACGTCCGCCACGGTCCGATGTACGTGGGCATGGGCATCTTCCAGGCCTTCGCCGACGTCTTCAAACTGCTGTTCAAGGAAATCATCCAGCCGGCCAGCTCGCACAAGGCCATGTTCGTGCTGGCACCGCTGATCACCCTGGCGCCGGCCTTCGCGGCGTGGTCGGTGATTCCCTTCGATGCGAAGATCGTGCTGTCCAATGCCAACGCCGGCCTGCTGTATCTGCTGGCGATGACCTCGCTGGGCGTGTACGGCATCATCCTCGCCGGTTGGGCCTCCAACTCGAAGTACGCCTTCCTGGGTGCGATGCGCGCCTCGGCGCAGATGATCAGCTACGAAATCGCGATGGGCTTTGCCCTGGTCGGTGTGATGATCGCCTCGGGCAGCCTCAACCTGAGCAACATCGTGCTGGCCCAGGCCGGCAACGCCGGTCTGTTCGACTGGTTCCTGCTGCCGCTGTTCCCGCTGTTCGTCGTGTACTGGGTGTCCGGCGTGGCCGAAACCAATCGCGCGCCGTTCGACGTGGTGGAAGGCGAGTCGGAAATCGTCGCCGGCCACATGGTCGAGTACTCCGGTGGTGCGTTCGCGCTGTTCTTCCTGGCCGAATACGCCAACATGATCCTGATCAGCTTCCTGATCTCGATCTTCTTCCTCGGCGGCTGGCTGAGCCCGATCCAGGGCTGGGTCACTGCGGACATCTCCCCGTGGATCGACTGGATCTGGAAGGGCGGCTGGCCGTGGCTGCTGCTGAAGGTGTTCTTCTTCGCCAGCTCGTACATCTGGTTCCGTGCCAGCTTCCCGCGCTTCCGTTACGACCAGATCATGCGTCTGGGCTGGAAGGTCTTCATCCCGCTCACCATCGCGTGGATTGCAGTGACGGCGTTGATGGTGTTCTACGGCGTGATCCAGAAGGGCGTCTAAGTGATGAATCGAATTACCCATTACTTCAAAAGCCTGCTGCTCCTCGAGCTGCTCGGGGGGCTGTGGCTGACCCTGAAGTACGCGTTCAAGCCGAAGTACACCCTGATGTACCCGATGGAGAAGTTCCCGCAGTCGCCGCGTTTCCGCGGCCTGCACGCGCTGCGCCGTTACCCCAACGGCGAAGAGCGCTGCATCGCATGCAAGCTGTGCGAAGCGGTGTGCCCGGCGTTGGCGATCACCATCGACTCGGCCAAGCGCGAGGACGGCACCCGCCGCACCACCCGCTACGACATCGATCTGTTCAAGTGCATCTTCTGCGGCTTCTGTGAGGAAAGCTGCCCGGTGGACTCGATCGTCGAGACCCACATCCTCGAGTACCACTTCGAGAATCGTGGCGAGAACATCGTTACCAAGCCGCAGCTGCTGGCCATCGGTGATCGGCTTGAAGCCGAGATCGCCGAGCGTCGCGCCGCCGATGCCGCTTTCCGCTGAGGTCGAATGATGGATTGGGTAAATATCGCTTTCTGGGTCTTCTCCATCGTGGCGGGCATCTCCGCTGCGGCGGTGATCAGCGTGCGCAATCCGGTGTATGCCGTGTTGTGCCTGATCCTGACCTTCTTCTCCGTGGCCTGTATCTGGATTCTGGTGGGCGCCGAGTTCCTGGGCGTGGCCCTGGTGCTGGTGTACGTCGGCGCGGTCATGGTGTTGTTCCTGTTCGTGGTGATGATGCTGGACATCGACGCCTCCAACCTGCGTGAGGGCTGGGTGCGTTACCTGCCGATCGGGCTGGTGGTGGCGGTGACCATGCTGGTGCAGATGCTGGTGCTGATCGGGGTGAAGGGCAGGGCGGTCAATCCGTTCCCGGCCGACAACGCCGCCGCGCTGGCCGCCGACACCTCCAACATCACCTGGCTGGCCCGCAGCCTGTTCACCGAGTACCTGCTGCCGTTCGAGTTCGCTGCCGTCATCCTTACCGTGGCCGTGGTTGCCGCCGTGATGCTGACTCTGCGTCGTCGCAGCGGCCTGAAGACCCAGAACCCGTCCCTGCAGACGATGGTGAAGGGCAGCGATCGCCTGCGCATCGTCAAGATGGACGCGGAAAAGCCGCTGGTGCACACCGTTACCAAGCCGTCGAGCGACGAGGAGGCCAAGCCATGATTACCCTCGGCCATATTCTGGCGCTGGGCGCGCTGCTGTTCTGCATCAGCCTTGCCGGCATCTTCCTCAACCGCAAGAACATCATCGTGCTGTTGATGTCGGTCGAGCTGATGCTGCTGTCGGTCAACATCAATTTCGTCGGGTTCTCGCGGGAACTGGGTGACACGGCCGGACAGCTGTTCGTCTTCTTCATCCTCACCGTGGCCGCGGCCGAGGCCGCCATCGGCCTCGCGATCCTGGTAACCCTGTTCCGTAACCGCCGCACCATCAATGTCGGCGAAGTCGATTCGCTGAAGGGCTGATCCGTAGATGGAAATCACTCTCTCCAAGAGTCTGTTGATCGCAGTGGTGCTTGCACCGCTGTTCGGCAGCATCATCGCTGGCCTGTTCGGTCGCCAGGTGGGTCGCGCTGGCGCGCAGGCGGTCACGATCCTCGGCGTCGCAGTGAGCTGCGTCCTTTCCAGCTATGTCCTGTACATGCTGCTGTGGGGCGGCGCCCAGCCGTACAACGAAAACGTCTACACGTTCTTCGAAGTGGGCCGCTATTCCGCCCATGTCGGCTTCATGGTCGACAAACTGACCGCCATGATGATGGTCGTGGTGACCTTCGTGTCGTTCCTGGTGCACGTGTACACCATCGGCTACATGCAGGATGACCCGGGCTACCAGCGGTTCTTCAGCTACATCTCGCTGTTCACCTTCTCGATGCTCACCCTGGTGATGAGCAACAACTTCCTGCAGCTGTTCTTCGGCTGGGAAGCGGTGGGTCTGGTGTCGTACCTGCTGATCGGCTTCTGGTTCAAGCGCCCGACGGCGATCTTCGCCAACATGAAGGCGTTCCTGGTCAACCGCGTCGGCGACTTCGGCTTCATCCTCGGCATCGCCGGTGTGATGTGGGTGTTCGGCACCCTGGACTACGCCACGGTGTTCGCCAATGCCCCGCTGCTGGCACAGCCGGAGATGGCGCTGCAGGTGTGGTCGGGTTCGATCAGCCTGTTCGGCCAGAGCTACCAGCTGATGAACGAGCCGGTCATCTGGTCGATCGCCACCATCATCTGCATCTGCCTGTTCATCGGTGCGATGGGCAAGTCGGCCCAGGTGCCGCTGCACGTCTGGCTGCCGGACTCGATGGAAGGCCCGACCCCGATCTCGGCGCTGATCCATGCCGCCACGATGGTCACGGCGGGCATCTTCATGGTCACCCGCATGTCGCCGCTGTTCGAGCTGTCGCAGACCGCGCTGAACTTCGTGCTGTTCATCGGTGCCACCACCGCGTTCTTCACCGGCCTGATCGGCATCGTGCAGAACGACATCAAGCGCGTTGTCGCGTACTCCACGCTGTCCCAGCTGGGCTACATGACCGTGGCGCTGGGCGTGTCGGCTTACTCGGCCGCCGTGTTCCATCTGATGACCCACGCCTTCTTCAAGGCGCTGCTGTTCCTCGGCGCGGGTTCGGTGATCATCGCCATGCACCACGAGCAGGACATGCGCAGGATGGGCGGGCTGCGCAAGTACCTGCCGGTCACGTTCGTGACCATGTGGATCGGCACCCTGGCCCTGGTCGGTACGCCGTTCTTCTCCGGCTTCTACTCCAAGGACACCATCATCGAGGCCGCGCAGCACCACGCGCACGTGTCGTCGAGCTGGGTGGCGACCTACGGTTACTGGGCGGTGCTGGGTGGCGTGATCGTCACCAGCTTCTACAGCTTCCGTCTGCTGTTCCTGACCTTCCACGGCAAGGAACGCTTCCGCGATGCGCATGACGACCACGGTCACGGCCATGACGATCATCATGCGGCCCATGCCGACCATCACGCTGCTGCCGACGCGCACGCTGCCGATGCACACCATGACGACCACGGTCACGGCCACGGTCCGCACGAGCCGCACGAGGCTCCGTGGGTGGTCACGCTGCCGCTGATCCTGCTGGCGATTCCCTCGATCGTGATCGGCTTCTTCAGCATCGGTCCGATGCTGTACGGCACCGGCTGGTCGGGCGACCACGCCGAGCATGCCATCCCGGGCCAGGTGCATTCGTTCTTCACCGGCATCGTCGACTTCTACAACCCGGCGCGCGACACCATCGGTGCGCTGGCCGAAGAGTTCCACGGTCCGGTCGCCTTCGCGATCCACGGCATGATGGCGCCTGCGTTCTTCCTGACCGTGGCCGGTTTCCTGCTGGCGGTGCTGTTCTACCTGTGGAAGCCGGAGCTGGCGGGCAAGGCCCGCACGACCTTCGCGCCGCTGGTGTCGGTGCTGGAGAACAAGTACGGTTTCGACAAGCTCTGGATCGGCGGTTTCGCCGGTGGCGGCATCAAGCTGGGCAAGGTTTCGCGCGCGATCGACACGAATGTCGTCGATGGTGTGGTGGTCAACGGTTCGGCACGCCTGATCGATCTGGCGGCCAACCTGCTGCGTCGCACCCAATCCGGTTTCCTCTATCACTACGCCTTCGCGATGATCATCGGCCTGATTGCCCTCCTGGGCGTCCTGATGCATTACCTGCGTTGATGACCTGTACGGAATAAGAAGACGTGTCGAACTGGCCCCTACTCAGTGTTCTCATCTGGCTGCCGATCATCGGCGGTGCCCTGATCCTTGCCATCCGTGACGCCCAAACCGCCCGCTGGGCGTCGCTGGGCGTGGCGGTGCTGACCTTCGTGGCCAGCCTGTCGCTGCTCAGCGGCTACGACGTGGCCAACGACGCGCTGCAGTTCGTCGAAACCCGCGCCTGGATCCCGTCCTACAAGATCGGCTACAACCTTGGCGTCGACGGCATCGCCATCGCGCTGATCCTGTTGACCACGCTGGTCTCGGTGCTCGCGCTGATCGGTGCCTGGAGCGCGATCGACAAGCGCGTCAACCAGTACGTGGCCGCCTTCCTGATCCTGGAAGGCGTCACGGTCGGCATCTTCGCCGCGACCGACGCGATGCTGTTCTACGTGTTCTTCGAAGCGATGCTGATCCCGATGTTCCTGATCATCGGCGTCTGGGGCGGCCCGCGTCGCATCTACGCGGCGATGAAGTTCTTCCTGTACACCTTCCTCGGCTCGGTGCTGATGCTGGTGGCGCTGATCTACCTGTACCTGAAGGGCGGCAGCTTCCAGCTGGCCGACCTGTACCAGCTGCAGCTGTCGGCTGCCGAGCAGACCTGGATCTTCTTCGCCTTCCTGATCGCCTTCGCGGTCAAGGTGCCGATGTTCCCGGTGCACACCTGGCTGCCGGATGCCCACGTGGAAGCGCCGACCGCCGGTTCGGTGATCCTGGCCGCCATCGCGCTGAAGATCGGCGGGTACGGTTTCCTCCGCTTCAACCTGCCGATCGTCCCGGACGCGTCGCAGGAATGGGCGTGGCTGGTCATCGCCCTGTCGCTGATCGCCGTGATCTACGTCGGCCTGGTCGCCCTGGTGCAGGACGACATGAAGAAGCTGATCGCGTATTCGTCGATCGCGCACATGGGCTTTGTCACGCTGGGCACCTTCATCGCCCTGTGGCTGGTGCGCGACGCAGGCAACCCGGACGCCGCGCGTCTGGGCCTGCAGGGCGCGATGGTGCAGATGGTCTCGCACGGTTTCGTGTCGGGTGCGATGTTCTCCTGCGTCGGCGTCCTGTACGACCGCATGCACAGCCGCCGCATCGCCGATTACGGCGGCGTGGTCAACGTGATGCCGTGGTTCGCCACCTTTGCCATGCTGTTCTTCATGGCCAATGCGGGCCTGCCGGGTACCAGCGGTTTCGTCGGCGAGTTCATGATCATCATGGCCAGTTTCCAGCGCAATCCGTGGCTGGCACTGGGCGCGGCCACCACGTTGGTGATCACCGCGGCCTATACGCTGTGGCTGTACAAGCGCGTGTTCTTCGGTGAAGTGGCCAATGCCCATGTCGCCGAACTGAAGGACATCAACGGTCGCGAGTGGCTGGTGCTGGGTGTGTTTGCCGTGGGCACGCTTGCCCTGGGCCTGTACCCCAAGCCGCTGACCGACCTGATGGAGCCCTCGATCGCGAAGCTGGCGATGCAGATCGCATCCAGCAAGCTGCTGTAATCGGGCCGTCGAGAGTATTGATTCCAGGATTTGATGATGACCACCTCGCCGCTGTTGCCACTGACCGCCGCCGACCTGCCGCCGCTCGCTCCCGAGCTGGTGCTGATTGGCAGCGCCTTCACCTTGTTGATCCTGGATCTGTTCATCAGCGAAAAGAACAAGATCTGGACCCACCTGTTCTCGGTCGCCGCGCTGGGCGTGGTGCTGTTCATGCTCGCCACCGGCGTGGGCGGGCAGGGCGAGGTGTTCCACGGCATGTTTGTCCGCGATACCGCGGCCGACGTGATGAAGACCGTGATCGTGCTCTGCAGTGGCCTGACCCTGGTCTACGGCTGGAGCTACCTGCGCGAGCGCAAGCTGTTCCAGGGTGAGATTCCGGTGCTGATCCTGTTCGGCACCGCCGGCATGATGATCCTGGTCTCGGCCGGCAGCCTGCTGATGGTCTACCTGGGCCTGGAACTGCTGGCGCTGTGCTCCTACGCACTGGTGGCCAGCAACCGTGAGAACGGCCTGGCCTCCGAAGCGGCGATGAAGTACATCGTGCTGGGCTCGCTGGCCTCCGGTCTGCTGCTGTACGGCATGTCGCTGATCTACGGTGCCACCGGCTCGCTGCACCTGGACGTGATCCACGCGGCGATTCCGCATTCGGAAGAGAAGATGCTGCTGCTGACCGGCGCGGTCTTCATGATTGCCGGCGTGGCGTTCAAGCTGGGCGCGGCCCCGTTCCACATGTGGCTGCCCGACGTGTACCAGGGCGCTCCGGCCCCGGTCGCGCTGTTCATCAGCTCGGCCCCGAAGCTGGCCGCGTTCGGCATGGCCTACCGTCTGCTGGAAGTGGGCGTGGGCCCGCTGTCCGACGAGTGGAAGTATCTGATCGGTGGCCTGGCCGCACTGTCGCTGGTGGTCGGCAACCTGATGGCGATCGCCCAGACCAACCTCAAGCGCATGCTGGCGTACTCGACCGTGTCGCACATCGGCTTCCTGCTGCTCGGCATCGCCGGCGGTGGCGAGGAGGGCTACGCGGCGGCGCTGTTCTATGCCCTGAGCTACGCGATCATGTCGACCGCTGGCTTCGGCGCGATCATCGCGCTGTCCCGCAGCGGCTTCGAGGCCGAGAACATCAATGACTTCAAGGGTCTGAACGCGCGCAACCCGTGGATGGCCGGCCTGGTGCTGTGCATCATGGCGTCGATGGCCGGCATTCCTCCGTTCCTGGGCTTCTGGACCAAGTTGGCCGTGCTGGGCGCAGCGATCAACGGTGGCATGCTGTGGCTGGCGATCCTGGGTGTGTTGTGCGCGGTGGTGGGCTGCTTCTATTACCTGCGCGTCATCAAGGTCATGTACTTCGATGAGCCGGTGGGCGAGCCGCTGCCGGCCAACAACGACCGTGTGCTGGGCGTGGTGCTGGGCGTGAATGCCTTGGCGCTGCTGGCGCTCGGCTTGGCCTGGAACCCGATCATGGTCTGGTGCCAGCAGGCATTTGCACATCTTGCGTAAAAAACGATACAAAACTGCGCAATTAGTGTAATATTCGTTTCCTGAGTTGTTGATGCAGCGGTTTCGCCAGAATATCGTTGCGGTAGGTTCCCGTTCTTGGTGGCCAACCAACTCATCCGCTACTGCTGCGGGGTGGAGCAGTCTGGCAGCTCGTCGGGCTCATAACCCGAAGGTCGCAGGTTCAAATCCTGCCCCCGCTACCACAGAAAATCTGCAATGCAGATGCAGTAGACGAAAAAGCGATTCCGGGAACGGGGTCGCTTTTTTCGTTGCTGGAATCCGCTTCTTTGGGGCGGCACAGGGGCACAGGGGCGCAGGAGCCGGACGGGTGCGTCGATGACCCGAGGCCGGCTGTGCATCGACCTTCTTTCGTCTGTTGCCCGGTTCAGGTTCCGCAATGGCCACCCTGCAACCGCCCCAGGCCATTGCACCAGCGCGGTGCACCGGCTATCATCAGTGGCTTGGCGGACTGTTCATGCGCATCCTTTCAACGGACGTGAATGTGGCCCGCTACCGGCTTCCAGGAACGGCACCCTGTAACCAGGTCGCCGTGACCCCCCGGAAGGCTGGGCTCGCAGGAACATGCACCGCGTGTGTTCCCGCTACCGGAATCCAGCGTGACCGGAGTTGTACCGGACAAGGGGCCCAGCGGGCCCTTTGTTGTTTCCGGAATGTGGCCAGGGGTGTTGGGCCGGCGCGACTGGCCACGCCAGTATCTCTTTCAACGAATCAAGGCAGACTGTGAGCGACAAGGCAACCGAAATCGCGAATCTGCTCGCCCCCACCGTTCAGTCGCTGGGTCTCGAGCTGCTGGGCGTGGAGTATCTGACTGCCCCGGGCGGTGCGACCCTGCGCCTGTACATCGACGTGCCGCTGGCCGAACAGCCCGAGCGCATCGTCAACATCGACGACTGCGAGCGCGTCAGCCGTGAAGTGTCCGCGCAGCTGGACGTGGAAGACCCGATCAGCGCCAACTACACGCTGGAAGTTTCCTCGCCGGGCGTGGATCGTCCGTTGTTCACGGGTGAGCAGTTCGAACGCGCCATCGGCGAATCCGCCAAGGTGACGCTGAAGCTGCCGCAGGACGGCCGTCGCCGTCTGCAGGGCGAGATTCTCGCCGTGGATCTGGAACAGGGTACGGTCACCTTCAAGGTCGACAATGCCCCGTTCACCGCCGATGTCGAGAACATCGACAAGGCACGCATCATGCCGGACTGGGCCGCCCTCGGCCTCGCTCCGACCAAACCGACTGGCCCGGCGCCCAAGCAGGGTGGCAAGGCGAACAAGAAACCATCCAACGAGCCGGCGGCCAAGAAGCCGCGCGCGGAGTGAGCCAATGAGCAAGGAACTTTTGCTGGTAGTGGATGCGGTCGCCAATGAAAAGGGCGTTCCGCGTGAAGTGATCTTCGAGGCCATCGAGGCTGCACTGGCGTCGGCCGCGAAGAAGCGTTATCCGGACCAGGAAGTGCTGGCCCGTGTGTCGATCGACCACAAGGACGGCAACTACGAGACCTTCCGCCGCTGGGAAGTGGTGGCCGATGATGTGGTGATGGAGTCCCCGGATCGCCAGATCCGCCTGATGGATGCCATCGACGAAGCCGACGGCGTTGAAGTCGGCGACTACATCGAAGAGCAGATCGAGAACCCGGACTTCGGCCGTATCGCCGCACAGGCTGCCAAGCAGGTCATCGTCCAGCGCGTGCGCGAAGCCGAGCGCCAGCAGGTCGTCGATGCGTGGAAGGATCGCGTTGGCGAGCTGGTCACCGGTGTGGTCAAGCGCGCCGAGCGCGGCAACATCTATGTGGACCTGGGCGGCAACGCCGAGGCCTTCATTCCGAAGGACAAGGGCATTCCGCGCGACGTGCTGCGCGCTGGCGACCGCGTGCGCGGTTACCTGGCCGAGGTCCGTTCGGAACCGCGTGGCCCGCAGCTGTTCATCAGCCGCGCCGCGCCGGAATTCATGATCGAGCTGTTCAAGCTCGAAGTGCCGGAAGTCGGCCAGGGCCTGGTCGAGATCAAGGCCTGCGCCCGCGATCCGGGCGACCGCGCCAAGATCGCCGTGCTGGCCCACGACGCGCGCACCGATCCGATCGGCGCCTGCATCGGCATGCGCGGTTCGCGCGTGCAGGCCGTATCCAACGAGCTCAACGGTGAGCGCGTGGACATCGTGCTGTGGAACGAAAACCCCGCCAACTTCGTCATCAACGCGATGGCGCCGGCGGAAGTGCAGTCGATCATCGTCGATGAAGAAAAGCATTCGATGGACCTGGCCGTGGCGGAAGAGCGCCTGGCCCAGGCGATCGGCAAGGGCGGCCAGAACGTGCGCCTTGCCAGCCGCCTGACCGGTTGGCAGCTCAATGTGATGACCCAGGACCAGGTGACCGCCAAGTCCGAGGCAGAGCAGGGCGTTGCCCGTCAGCTGTTCATGGACAAGCTGGAAGTGGATGAAGAAATCGCCGCCATCCTGGTGACCGAAGGCTTCAACACCGTGGAAGAAATCGCCTACGTCCCGGTCGGCGAACTGCTGGCCGTGGAAGGCTTCGACGAAGACATCGTTGAAGAGCTGCGTGCCCGTGCCCGCGATGCGCTGCTCAACGAAGCGCTGGCGGTGGAAGAGGGTCTGGAAGATGGTTCGCCGTCCGAAGACCTGCTCGCCCTGGAAGGCATGGACGAGGCGACTGCCTACGCCCTGGCCGGTCATGGCGTGCGAACCAGTGAGGACCTGTCGGACCTGGCCGCCGACGAGATCCTCGAGTTCGGTATCGAGGACCTGGACCAGGAGCGCGCCGCCGCTCTGATCCTGGCCGCCCGAGCCGAGGAGATCGCCCGCTTGGAGCGCGGCGAATGAGCCAGCGATGAACAGTGCCCTGACCCGATCAGGGCTTAGACTCCGCGCTGCCTTCGCACGTTTCGAGGGAGCGCCAACCAGATCATAGGATCCGAATGTCGCAGCAAACCACCATCCGCAAGCTTGCCGAACTGGTCAACACTCCGGTCGATAAACTGCTTGTACAGCTTGCCGAAGCCGGCATGAAGTTCAGCGGTCCCGACCAGGTCGTGACCAGCACCGAGAAGGTGAAGCTCCTGGGCTTCCTTCGTCGTTCGCACGGCAAGACCGAGCAGCCCGTCGAGAGCACCGACGAGGCCGCCAAGAAGATCACCCTCAACCGTCGCAAGTTGCAGGAAGTGACCGTCAGCGCCGGCCGCAGCAAGACCACCGTCAATGTTGAAGTGCGCCAGAAGCGCACCTACACCAAGGACAGCAGTGGCAAGGCGATGACGCCGGATGAGGAGCGCGCCGACATCCTGCGCAAGCTGGAGGAATCCCGCCAGCGCAATCTGGACGAGCAGCGCGCACTGGCCGAGAAGGACCGTGCGCGCGACGAAGAAATCGCCCGCAAGCGTCAGGAAGAAATCGACGCCAAGGAACGTGCCGAAGCCGAGCGCAAGGCGGCCGAAGCCGCTGCCGAAGCGGCCAGGAATGCACCGCCCGCACCGGCCCCGGCTGCAGCCAAGCCTGCCGCCGCCGATGCGCCGGCCCGTGGTCCGCGTCCGTCCGCTCCGTCGGCGGCGCGTCCGGCACCGCGTGCGGACGACCGCAACTCGAACAACAACAATCGCCCGGGCGCCAAGCGCGACGACGATGGCGGCAACCGCTTTGCCGGCCAGCTGCATCTGTCGGCCGCCGATCGTGCCCGCCGCGGCAACAACAGCAACTCGCGCGGTCGTCCGACCGGGCGCGTGCAGCACGGTGGCCGTCGCGACAGCAACCAGTCGCGCAGCGGCGGTGGTGCACATGGTTTCGAACGTCCGGTCGCCCCGATCGTGCGTGACGTGACCATCGGCGACACCATCACCGTGGCCGATCTGGCCCAGAAGCTGGCGGTCAAGGGCGGCGACGTGGTCAAGGCGCTGTTCAAGATGGGCGTCATGGCGACCATCACCCAGACCATCGACCACGATACCGCTGCGCTGGTGACCGAGGAACTCGGCCACAACGTGATCCGTGCCAACACCAACGACGCCGAGGACGCGCTGCTGGCGCTGGCCGGCGGCAACCAGGGCGAGCCGGTGGCACGTCCGCCGGTGGTCACCATCATGGGCCACGTCGACCACGGCAAGACCTCGCTGCTGGATTACATCCGCCGCACCAAGGTCGCCACGGGCGAAGCCGGTGGCATCACCCAGCACATCGGTGCTTACCACGTTGAAACGCCGAAGGGCGTGATCAGCTTCCTGGATACCCCGGGCCACGCGGCGTTTACGTCCATGCGTGCCCGCGGTGCCAAGCTGACCGACATCGTGGTGCTGGTGGTGGCGGCCGACGACGGTGTCATGCCGCAGACCAAGGAAGCCATCCAGCACGCCCGTTCGGCGGGTGTGCCGCTGATCGTGGCGATCAACAAGATCGACAAGTCCGGCGCCGATCCGATGCGTGTCAAGAACGAACTGCTCACCGAGCAGGTCGTGTCCGAAGACTTCGGTGGCGACACCCAGATGGTCGAGATTTCGGCCAAGGCGGGCCTGGGCATCGACGACCTGCTCGACGCGATTTCGATCCAGGCCGAACTGCTGGAGCTGAAGGCCGTGGCCGATGGCCGCGCCAGCGGCGTGGTCATCGAGTCCTCGCTGGACAAGGGCCGTGGCCCGATCGCCACCGTGCTGGTGCAGCAGGGTTCGCTGAAGAAGGGCGACTACCTGGTCTGCGGTATCCAGTATGGCCGCGTGCGCGCCCTGTTCGACGAAACCGGCAAGCAGCCGGACCAGGCGGGTCCGTCGATTCCGGTGCAGGTGCTGGGTCTGTCCGGCGTGCCGGATGCAGGCGACGACTTCGTCGTGGTCGAGGACGAGCGTCTGGCCAAGGACGTCGCGCAGCAGCGCGAAACCAAGCGCCGTGAATCGCGCCTGGTGCAGTCGGCCGGCAGCCGCATGGAAGACATCATGGCGACCCTGGGCAAGGGCGATGGCCAGCAGGTGCTGAACCTGGTGATCAAGGCCGACGTGCAGGGTTCGGTGCAGGCGCTGAGCCAGGCACTGGTGGCGCTGTCCAACGAAGACATCCGCATCAACGTGATCCACTCCGGTGTGGGCGGCATCACCGAGTCGGACGCCAACTCGGCGGTCGCTTCGAAGGCCACCGTGATCGGCTTCAACGTGCGTGCCGACGCCTCCGCGCGTCGCATCATCGAATCCAACGGCGTGGACCTGCGTTACTTCTCGATCATCTATGACGTGATCGATCAGGTGAAGCAGGTGGCGTCCGGTCTGCTCGGCGTGGAAATCCGCGAAGAGATCATCGGTATCGCCCAGGTGCGCGACGTGTTCCGCAGTTCCAAGTTCGGTGCGGTGGCCGGTTGCATGGTCATCGAAGGTACGGTCAAGCGCAGCAAGCCGATCCGCGTCCTGCGCGACAGCGTGGTGGTGTTCGAAGGCGAGCTGGAATCGCTGCGTCGCTTCAAGGAGAACGTCGAGGAAGTCCGCAACGGTACCGAATGCGGTATCGGCGTGAAGGCTTACAACGACGTCAAGCCGGGCGACCAGATCGAGTGCTTCGAGCGTATCGAAGTGCCGCGTACCCTGTAATGGGGAACAGGGCCCGGCCAACGGTCGGGCCCTGTCAAATTTCCGGGTGGCGACCGTGGGTCGTGACCCGCTTATCCGAACATTGAAGAGCGTCTCGTGCCAAAAACCTTCCATCGAACCGACCGTGTTTCCGCCCAGATCCGCCGTGAGCTGGGTACGCTCGTGCACAATCTGGTGCGTGTGCACGGCTTGCCCTCGGTGAGCGTTTCCGACGTCGAAATCACCCGTGACATGGCCCATGCCAAGATCTTCGTCACCGCGCTGATGCCCGAACGTTCGGCAGAGGCGATGAAGGGTCTGAAGGAGCTGGCCTGGGAGCTGCGCATGGATCTGGCCAAGGCCATGAAGCTGCGCCACGTTCCCGAGCTGCACTTCCACTACGACGATTCGGTGGACCGCGGCGAGCGCATCGACAACATCCTGCGTGATCTGCCCGATACGCTGGCGGCCGAGAAGAGCCGCGACGTGCAGGGCGACGACGCCGATGACGCGGATGACGCCGCGCCGGCCGACAAGGCCTGACGCCACCCGATACAGCCCCGGGCCACGCCCGGTGGGCCGCGTTGCGCGCGGCAATGATCGACGACACGAGCAGCCGGGCAACGCCTGGCTCTACGGTGATATTCCATGACCCGAATTACGTTCCGTCGCCTGGACGGCCTCCTGCTGCTCGACAAACCGGGTGGCATGAGCTCCAACGCGGCGCTGCAGATCGCACGACGCCTGTTCCGTGCCGAGAAGGGCGGCCATACCGGCAGCCTGGATCCACTGGCCACCGGGCTGCTGCCGCTGTGCTTCGGCGAGGCGACCAAGATCGCGGGGTTGCTGCTTGGTTCGGCCAAGGCGTATGACGCCGAGGTCGTGCTGGGCCAGACCACCGACACCGACGATGCCGATGGCGTCGTGCTGCGTGAGCGGCCGGTACCGCCCATCAGCGCCGAGGCGCTGGACGCCGCGCTGGCGCCGCTGCGTGGACGCATCCGTCAGCGTGCCCCGATCTACTCCGCACTCAAGCAGGGGGGCGAGCCGCTGTATGTGAAGGCGCGCCGTGGCGACGCGATCGAAGCGCCCGAGCGGGAGGTGGAGGTGCATGCCATCGACGTGCTGGCGCAGCAGCCGACCCGGTTGACCCTGCGCGTGACCTGCGGCTCGGGTACGTACATCCGCAGCCTGGCCCGCGACCTGGGCGAAACCCTGGGGTGCGGGGCACATATCGCCGGTCTGCGGCGCCTGTGGGTGGACCCGTTCCGCGAGGCGCCGATGGTGACCCTGGACACCCTGCGGGCGATGGCCGCCCAGGGGGATGAAGCCGGCATGGAGCGCCTGCTGCTGCCGCTGGCCGACGGTCTGGCGCATTACCCCCGGGTGACGCTGGATGCTGAACAGGCGGCCCGCTTCTGCGTGGGCCAGCGCCAGCGTGGCGAAGGCTGGCCAACCGGGCTGGTAGTCGTGTACGGCCCGGAGGACGCCATTCAGGGTCTGGGACAGGTTGATGCCAGTGGACTGCTGGCCTCCCAGCGCCGTTTCAACCTCTGACCGCCGGTCCGCCAGCCTACCCTGGTCCTTGTCCCGGACGGCCGCGACCGTTACAATTTCGCGGCCTTTTCAGGCTTCCCGCCTTGCGCGGGTTCATCCTTTCGTTCACGGCGAGTCGCGCGGTACGTCAATGGGACGTTTCTGCGGGCCACGCATCCAAGAGAAAATAAAATGTCGATCGACACCCAGAAGGTCATTGAAGACAACAAGCGCAGCTCGGCTGACACCGGCTCCCCGGAAGTCCAGGTTGCCCTGCTGACCGCCCGCATCGAACTGCTGACCGGCCACTTCAAGACCCACAAGAAGGATCACCACAGCCGTCGTGGTCTGCTGCAGATGGTCAACCGCCGCCGCAGCCTGCTCGACTACCTGAAGAAGAAGGATGGCGTGCGTTACAAGGCCCTGATCGAAAAGCTCGGCCTGCGTCGCTAAGCAGGAATCCCAACCGCGGCGCAGGAATGCGCCGCGGTTTTGTTTTGGTAGTACCGCATCAAACGCCTGGACCGGACCACCGGTCACCCGTCGGCGGCAAGGGTCGCCCGCGGTCCATTCGAAGAAAGCATCATCCCAAGGACATCCCCCGTGGCAAAAATCACCAAAACCTTCCAGTACGGCAAGCACACCGTCACGCTTGAAACCGGCGAAATCGCCCGTCAGGCCGGTGGCGCCGTCATCGTCAAGTTCGACGACACCGTGCTGCTGGTCTCCGCCGTGGCTGCCAAGAGCGCGCGTGAGGGCCAGGACTTCTTCCCGCTGACCTGTGACTATCAGGAGAAGTTCTACGCCGGTGGCCGTATCCCGGGTGGCTTCTTCAAGCGCGAAGGCCGCGCGACCGAAAAGGAGACGCTGATCTCGCGTCTGATCGATCGCCCGATCCGTCCGCTGTTCCCGGAAGACTACAAGAACGAAGTGCAGATCATCGCCACGGTGATGTCGCTGAACCCGGACATCGACGGTGACATCCCGGCGCTGATCGGTGCCTCGGCCGCGCTGTCGCTGGCGGGTACCCCGTTCAAGGGTCCGATCGCCGCTGCCAAGGTGGGTTACAAGAACGGTGAGTACATCCTCAACCCGACCGTGACCGAGCTGAAGGATTCGGAGCTGGAACTGGTTGTCGCCGGTACCGCCAACGCCGTGCTGATGGTTGAATCCGAAGCCGCGCTGCTGTCCGAGGACGTGATGCTGGGCGCCGTGACCTTCGGTCACCGCGAAATGCAGAAGGTCATCAACGCCATCAACGAGCTGACCGTGGAAGCCGGCACCAAGCCGTCGACCTGGGTTGCCCCGGCCAAGAACGAGGCGCTGATCAGCGCCCTGCAGGAAGCCGTCGGCCCGCGTCTGGCTGAAGCCTTCCAGGTGCGCGACAAGCTGCAGCGCCGCGACGCGATCGCCGCGATCAAGAAGGACGTGACCGAGTCGCTGGCTGGCCGCGTGGCCGCCGACGGCTGGAACCCGGCCGAGCTGTCGAAGGAATTCGGCGAGCTGGAATACAGCACCATGCGCAACTCGGTGCTGGACACCAAGGTCCGCATCGACGGCCGTGCGCTGGACACCGTCCGCCCGATCGCCGTGCAGACCGGCATCCTGCCGCGTACCCACGGTTCCTCGCTGTTCACCCGCGGTGAAACGCAGGCCATCGTGACCATCACCCTGGGCACTGCCCGTGATGGCCAGGTCATCGACGCCGTGTCCGGTGAGTACAAGGACAACTTCCTGTTCCATTACAACTTCCCCCCGTACTCGGTGGGTGAGACCGGCCGCATGATGGGCCCCAAGCGTCGCGAAATCGGCCACGGCCGCCTCGCCAAGCGCGGCGTGCTGGCAGTGATGCCGTCGCTGGAAGCCTTCCCGTACACCATTCGCGTGGTGTCGGAAATCACCGAATCCAACGGTTCCTCGTCGATGGCTTCGGTCTGCGGTTCCTCGCTGGCCCTGATGGACGCCGGCGTGCCGGTCAAGTCGCCGGTTGCGGGTATCGCGATGGGTCTGGTCAAGGAAGGCGAGCGCTTCGTCGTCCTGTCCGACATCCTGGGTGACGAAGATCACCTGGGCGACATGGACTTCAAGGTGGCCGGTACCGCTGAGGGCATCTCCGCCCTGCAGATGGACATCAAGATCGAAGGCATTACCGAAGAGATCATGAAGCAGGCACTGCAGCAGGCAAAGGCTGGCCGTCTGCACATCCTCGGTGAAATGGCCCACGGCCTGACCGCACCGCGTCAGGAGCTGTCGGACTATGCGCCGCGTCTGCTGACCATCAAGATCCACCCGGACAAGATCCGCGAAGTGATCGGCAAGGGGGGTTCCACCATCCAGGCCATCACCAAGGAAACCGGCACCCAGATCGACATCCAGGACGACGGCACCATCGTCATCGCCTCGGTGAACGCGATCGCGGCGCAGGCTGCCAAGTCGCGCATCGAGCAGATCACCTCGGACGTCGAGCCGGGCCGCATCTACGAAGGCAAGGTCGCCAAGATCATGGACTTCGGTGCGTTCGTCACCATCCTGCCGGGCAAGGACGGCCTGGTCCACGTGTCGCAGATTTCCAGCGAGCGCGTCGAGAAGGTCGGCGACAAGCTGAAGGAAGGCGATGTGGTCAAGGTCAAGGTGCTGGAAGTCGACAAGCAGGGCCGTATCCGCCTGTCGATGAAGGCCGTCGAGGAAGGCGAGGGCGTGGCGGCCGAGTAATCGGCGCACGCGTTCGCGGAACGTGAGGACCGCAGGTCCTCACACCTTCGCACAACGAAAAAGCGGGCTTCGGCCCGCTTTTTCGTTATGTCCGCTGTGCTGTCGACGCGCCTAGACCAGGTCGTCTTCCCCGGCGTGTTCCACCTCGGTGGGATCGCACCACCACACCTGCCCTTCGGCAGGCGCGCTGGGGGTGCCTTCGCGGCGTTCGATCGCATCGATCACGCGCCCGGGCCCGGCAGCGACCCAATCGGCGAGCAGGCGCTCGACCGCGGCCTTGCCCTGTGCACCGATACCCAGGCTGCGCTCCACCTGCCAATCGTCGTTGCCAGCGGCTCGCTCATCATGAGGTGCCGGGGCGTCCCGCGCGTGCGGCACGCCGTAGCTGCAGCGCAGGCACAGCGACCGGACCGACGCACTCCAGTCCTCGACATAGCCGATACCGGGCAGCCGGGCGTCCTCCAGTGCCGCCATGTCGTCCGCTGACGGACACCGGATGAACGCCACGAAGGTGGCGTGGTCCGATGCCTGCAGGGTCTGCAGCGCGTTGAACACGGGCACCGTGCCGCCGTTCAACGCGCGCTCGCCGGTCTTGGCACCATCGTGCAGGACGATATCGAACAGGCGATGCCCGCTGCTGCCGAATGGCACGTTCAGCACCCGCGCGCGCACCACGTCGATGCGCCGCGCGAACACTGTCTCACCACTGCCCCACGGATCAAGCCGGACGCAGATCATGCCGAAATCGGTGTCGATCGGACCGTCGCCGTCCGGTACGTTGATGCCGCACTTCGCCCACTGGCGGCGCGCTTCGGCCCAGTCGCCCAATGCCGTGGCGGCAATCCCTGCATTCCAGGCCGAGGCCTGGTCGAACGCGTCCTGCAGGGTCTGCGCGCGCAGGTTGTGCTGCAGCGAGGCGGGCCAGTCGCGCAGATACTTGTGCGCCAGGCCGCGCATGTAATGCAGGTACGGCACGTGCGGGGCATGCCCGCTGAGTTCACCGAACAGGTCGCTGGCCCGCTGCAGGTGGCCAGCGTCGAACGCGGCGTAGGCCTCCGCTTCGAGCGCCGCGAGGGTGTCGTTGTCCGGTGTGGAAAGTGAGGTGTCGGTGGTGTCGGCGATGTCGGTCATGCGTCGGCATATCGTTGGTATTCATGCGCACTGTAGCCGCTGCGCCCGTCGGTCGCGCATGCCATCGCATGGCATTGTGCGCTGTCGACATGTCCGGTCCCGACCCTGCGCTGACCTGGGCGCGGGCGTGCGGTCTGTCCGCCGGACGGGATTGCCGGACATCGCGTTCAAGGGGGCTGTTCCGCGCGTGGTGTCTGCTAACGTGGCCCGGCCTTCGACCCGGGAGATCCCATGTTCCGCCAGACCGTGGCTGTACTTGCTGTGCTCATCGCCGGCTGCCTGCCGATCGCCGCCTCCGCCGCCGACCCATTGCCGAAGGTGATCGGAGCCTACTATCCCGGCGGTTCTGCGGAGCGCTATCCGGTGGCGTCCATTCCGGCCGATACGCTGACCCATCTGTTCTATGCATTCGCCCGCATCGAGGACGGTCGCTGCGTGGTCGATGCGCAGGCCGATGGGCACTTCAAGGCGCTGGCCACGCTCAAGCGAGCACATCCGACACTGCACACCCTGATCTCCATCGGCGGCTGGAATGCCGGCGGCTTCTCCGACGCGGCGCTCACCGCCGAACGCCGGCAGCAGTTCGTGCGCTCCTGCGTGGCATTGTTTTTCCAGCAGCACCGCGGCAGCTTCGATGGCGTCGATATCGACTGGGAGTTTCCCGTGTCCGGTGGCCCGGTGGAGATCACCGACCGCCCGGAAGACCGGCGCAACATGACCCTGCTGGTGCAGGAATTCCGCCGCCAGCTCGACGCGCTCGACGGCGGCCACGGTCCGCACCGGCTGCTGACCGCTGCGCTGCCGGCCGGCCGCGTGCAGACCGACGGTCCGTACGATCCCGCCCTGAGCTACGAGCTCAAGGCGCTCGGGCAGGCGCTCGATTTCATCACGCTGATGAGCTATGACATGGGCACCGGCTTCTCCAGAGTCTCCACGTTCAACGCGCCGCTGCGCGAGGTGCCGGCCGATCCGCTGGACCCGGCGCTGCGGCGCTGGAACAGCGTCGAGGGGGCGGTGGCCTACTACCAGCAGCACGGCGTACCGGCCGACAAGCTGGTGCTCGGCGTGCCGTTCTACGGGCGCGGCTTCCAGGTCACCACGCAGAGCGGCGACGGCCTGTACCAGCCGTACAGCGCCCCGTTCGACGCGGGCGACTGGCGCCACATCAAGACCGCGTTCCTCGATCAGCCCGGGTGGCAGCGGCATTGGCACCCGGTAGCGCAGTCGCCGTGGCTGTACAACGCCGCCGAGCGCGTGTTCATCAGTTATGAAGATCCGACCTCGATCGGCCTGCGCGCCGAGTTCGCCAGGGATCGCCAGCTGCGCGGCGTGTTCACCTGGGAGCTGACCGGCGACGACCCGCAGGGCAGCCTGCTGCAGGCGATGGCCGCGCCGTTCCTGCCTCACGCCAGGTAGCGTGATACCTCGATCAGGTTGCCGTCCGGATCGCGGAAGTACACCGACAGGATCGGCCCGGTGGCCCCGGTGCGCTGCACCGGGCCATCCTCGATGCGCACGTCCTGCGCGTGCAGATGGGCGAGGATCTCATCGATCGTGGCGTAGGTGATCAGGCACAGGTCTGCCGACCCCGGTGTGGGGCGCGCGGCCTTCGGTTCGAACTCGCGCCCGTGCGCGTGCAGGTTGATCTTCTGCAGTCCAAAACGCAGTGCGGTGCGCCCGCTGCCGAAGGTTTCCACCTGCATGCCCAGCACGCGCTGGTAGAACCTGCAGGTGGCATCAATGTCGGCCACGGTCAGTACGAGATGGTCGAGGCGGTCGATGTGCAGGTCGGTCATGGGCGTTGCGCAGGTGGGCAGGAACCGCTGCACTGTAAACACGGTCGCGGCAGCAAACGGTGATGGGCTACGGGACGCGCGCGGTGGCCCTGCGGTTATCGGCCCACACGCTGTTGGGGTCGCCGTGGTGGGCGCGGCGTCGCGTGGCGCGAGCCATCGCGGCAAAGCCCACTGCCATTGCCAGGGCGACACCGTCCACCCAGAACAACGGCCAGTAGCCGCGCAGCGCGCTGGTCCACAGCCATTGCCCGGTCATGGCGCCGTGGGCCACCGGCACCAGTGCGGTCACCATCGCCGCCGCCCAGAGCAGCTCCTGTGCGGCGCGTGACGGCGCCCGCAGGGCGGCCCACAGGGCGCAGCCGCCCCAGACCAGGAAGCAGGTCCAGGGCATCCCGGTGTCCGCGTACGACGGGGCCAGGTGTTCCAGCAGCTGGACGCTGACGAACGCGGCCGAAATGGCCACGCACAGCCCGATGCAGATCCCGACCGTGGCCCGTGCCATGTTCACCTGGGCGCGGCCCTGCTCGATCTGCCGACGCTTGCGGCGCGATTCGATCCACAGCAGGTTGCCCGAATAGAACAGGAAGGCGCCGCCCAGGCCGAGCGCGAAATAGAGCCACGGCACCGCGCCGTTGCCGAACTCGCCGAAGTGCAGCGCGTACGCGGCGGCCAGCGTGGCGTGGTTGGCATCGCGACGGCCAGGCAACTGCGTGTGCAGCACTTGGCCGGTGTTGGCATCCATCGCCACCGCGCCGAGCGGGCCGAGCGAGGCGCCGCCTTCGCCGGTGATCTCGATGACCGCGTTGGCATCGCCGGCGTTGGCCAGCTTCAGGTATGCCGGTTCGAAGTGCGGCAGGCCCTGGTCGGTGGCCACCGCGATCGCACGCGCATGCAGCATGGCCAGGCTGCCCGGTCGCACCGGCTCGCCGGCGGCGGCACGGATCGGGGCAGTGTCCATCGCCGTCGGCAGCGCCGCCATCAGCTTGCCCTGGTAGACCAGCGGGTTGAGCGCGGCCATCTGCAGGAACATCAGGCACAGCAGCGCGCCGGTCACCGCGAACAGCAGGTGGAAGGGCAGGCTGAGCACACCGATGACGTTGTGCGCGTCCTGCCACATCTGTTTGAGGTTGCGGCCCGGTCGCAGCGCGAACAGGTCGCCGGCCAGTCGAGGCAGGTGGATGACCAGCCCCGACAGCAGCGCTACGCCATACAGGAGGCTGACCACGCCCATCAGGTAGATTCCGGCCACCGGCAGGCCCAAGGTGTAGTGCAGCTCATTGACCAGCTCGGCCAGCCCGGCCTGGGGCGGCGTGGGGCTGCCGTCCACGTGGTCGGCCCAGGCGAACAGCCAGGTGCCCTTGGCGTCCTGCCAGTACGCCACGGTCTGCGGGGTTTCCGCGCCGGGGAAGGTCATGCCGATGTGCCGGCGCGCCTCCGGGTGCCGCGCGAGGACGCCGTCGAGCAGGTGCTGGGCATCGTCCAGGGTCTGTGCCGGTTGCTCCATCGCATGCGGCGCCTGCCACAGCGGCAGGTCGTGGTGGAACACGGTGATGGCACCGGCATAGAAGGCCACGAACAGCGCGAAGCCAGCCACCAGGCCGACCCAGGTGTGGAGCGTGGTGAACGTACGGAGCGTAAACGAGCTGAACTTCATCGGGACTCCGTCATTGCACCCACTGGGTGCTGCGCAGCAGCCACAACAGCGCGAAACCGAGAGCGGCAGCCACCCCCATTCCGGTCCATGCACGCAGGCCGGTGCGGAAGCTGAAGGCCCACACCGCCGCCAGCATCCACAGCGGGACGAAAGCGATCAGGCTCGGCACCACGGCCCGTTCCCAGGGGCCGGGCGGCAGCCAGGCCACCAGGCCGGTGGCCGCCGCGGCGACCAGGAAACCGGCCAGCAGCGCGGCGAAGGCGCGCGGCCACATCAGCCGCGCTCCGCGGCGTACGGGCGCGTCCACGCGGCCAGGTAGGACAGGGCCATCGCGGCAAGCATCCAGCCGGCCAGGGTCACGCACAGGCCGGCGGCCAGCCCGAGCTGCCCCATCCACAGCCACAGCCCGGTCGCAAACGCCACCAGGCCGATGTGGCGGCCGAGTCGGCCGGCGCGTCGCAGGCGCGGCCAGCGGCAATGTGGCGAGGCGGCGTAGAAGGCCAGCGCGGAGAACGCCGAGGCGATGCCACCGAGCACGCAGTACAGCGCCGCAGCGAAGTCGGTACCTGTCACGGGTACGACGGCGGGGCGGGCCAGGCCTGGCGCGGAAGACGGGGCCGGGCAGGCCGGGCCCGGCGGACGGCGAGTGTCATGGCGGATCCTTGGGGGGAGGCGTCGCCGGACGTGGCACGGCGATCCGCGCATGGTAATCATTGCGGTTTCCGGGCGCCACAGCGCCACGTTCAGGCGCTGCCCGGGCAGGCGGAGCGGCATCGCGACCCGGATTGGTTTAAGATCAAGCCATCTCTATCGATGGCAACAAGGTGGCCCGCGCCCGGCGCCGGTCTAGCGTGTGACATGAGCACTACCACCGCCCACCGCTGAACGTCCCGACGGCCCCTGACGCAGGCGCCTTCGTGGCGCTTTTTTATTGCCGATTCCCCTGATTCCGTACCTTCGGCCCGCGCGGCGGGCCCACCAGCCAAAGCCTATTCATGATCGCCATCACGCTCCCCGACGGCAGCCGCCGTGAGTTCGAAAACCCCGTCAGTGTCATGGACGTCGCCCAGTCGATCGGCGCCGGCCTGGCCAAGGCCACCATCGCCGGTTCGGTGGATGGCGTGCTGGTCGATGCCAGCGACGTCATCGACCACGATGCCAGCCTGCGCATCATCACCGCCAAGGACGAGGAGGGGGTGGAGATCATCCGCCACTCCTGTGCCCACCTGGTCGGTCATGCGGTCAAGCAGCTCTACCCCGACGTCAAGATGGTGATCGGCCCGGTCATCGCCGAAGGCTTCTACTACGACATCTACGCCGAGCGCCCGTTCACGCCGGAGGACATGGCCGCGATCGAAAAGCGCATGGGCGAGCTGATCGCGCAGGACTACGACGTGATCAAGAAGGTGACCCCGCGTGCGGAGGTCATCGAGATCTTCAAGGCGCGTGGCGAGGACTACAAGCTGCGCCTGATCGAGGACATGTCCGATGACATCCAGGCGATGGGCATGTACTACCACCAGGAATACGTGGACATGTGCCGTGGTCCGCACGTGCCGAACACGCGCTTCCTCAAGGCCTTCAAGCTGACCCGCATTTCCGGTGCGTACTGGCGCGGCGATGCCAAGAACGAGCAGCTGCAGCGCATCTACGGCACCGCGTGGGCCGACAAGAAGCAGCTCGAGGCGTACATCAAGCGCATCGAGGAAGCCGAGATGCGCGATCACCGCCGCATCGGCAGGCAGCAGGAACTGTTCCACCTGCAGGAAGAGGCGCCGGGCCTGGTGTTCTGGCACCCCAAGGGCTGGGCGCTGTGGCAGGTGGTCGAGCAGCACATGCGCAAGGTGTACCGCGACAGCGGCTATGGCGAAGTGCGCTGCCCGCAGATCCTGGATGTCTCGCTGTGGCAGAAGTCCGGCCACTGGGACAACTACCAGGAAAACATGTTCTTCACCGAGTCGGAGAAGCGCACGTACGCGGTCAAGCCGATGAACTGCCCGGGTCACATCCAGGTGTTCAACCAGGGCCTGCACAGCTACCGCGACCTGCCGATCCGCTACGGCGAGTTCGGGTCGTGCCACCGCAACGAGCCGTCCGGCGCGCTGCACGGCATCCTGCGCGTGCGTGGTTTCACCCAGGACGACGGCCACGTGTTCTGCACCGAGTCGCAGATCGAAGCCGAAGTGACCGCGTTCCACCAGCAGGCGCTGGCGGTGTACACGACCTTCGGTTTCGAGGACATCCAGATCAAGATCGCGCTGCGCCCGGAAAAGCGCCTCGGTGATGACGCCACCTGGGACAAGGCCGAGGGCGCGCTGCGCTCGGCGCTGGGCAGCTGCGGCGTGGAATGGCAGGAACTGCCGGGTGAGGGCGCCTTCTATGGCCCGAAGATCGAGTACCACCTCAAGGACGCCATCGGCCGCACCTGGCAGCTGGGCACGATGCAGGTCGATTTCATGATGCCCGGCCGCCTTGGCGCCGAGTACGTGGACGAAAACAGCCAGAAGAAGCACCCGGTCATGCTGCACCGGGCCATCGTGGGCTCGATGGAGCGCTTCATCGGCATCCTGATCGAACACCACGCCGGCGCCTTCCCGTCCTGGCTGGCCCCGATCCAGGTGGTGGTGGCCAATATCACCGATGCGCAGGCTGAATACGTGTCCGAGGTCCGGAAAACCCTTGCAGATCAAGGCTTCCGGGTAAACGCCGATTTGCGCAACGAGAAGATCGGTTATAAGATTCGCGAGCATACGCTGCAGCGGGTCCCGTACCTGCTGGTGGTTGGCGACCGTGAGAAGGAAAATGGCGCCGTGGCCGTGCGTACGCGCTCTGGCGAAGATCTGGGCAGCATGTCCGTCCAGGCCTTCATCGAGCGGTTGCAGGCAGAACAGTCCGTGTAAGAAAGTCCCGGCCCTGCGGATGATCCGCTCAGGGCCGGTTTGATTCCTCTGGGAGATTGCAATATCAGTACCCCTGACAACAAACAGAACCGCAAGAATCAGGAAATCCGGGTGCCGCGCGTACGCGTGATCGGCAGCGACGGAGAAATGATTGGCGTGTTGACGCGTGACGAAGCGCTGTCGATGGCCGAAGACGAAGGTCTGGACCTGGTCGAGATTCAGCCGCAGGCTGATCCGCCGGTGTGCAAGATCATGGACTTCGGCAAGTTCAAGTTCGAAGCGCAGAAGAAGGCCAACGAGGCCAAGAAGAAGACCAAGCAGGTCGAGATCAAGGAAGTGAAGTTCCGCCCGGTCACCGATGAAGGCGACTACCAGATCAAGCTGCGCAAGATGCGCGGGTTCCTGGAAGAGGGCGACAAGATCAAGGTCAACATCCGCTTCCGTGGTCGTGAAATGAGCCATCAGGAACTGGGTCGCGAAATGGCCAACCGGATCGAAGCCGATCTGGGTGAGGACATCGTGATTGAGTCCCGTCCGCGCCTGGAAGGCCGGCAGATGGTGATGATGATCGCGCCGAAGAAGAAGTAACCGGCTGTCGGGCCTGCGCCCGACCGCGTGGGTGGACGCCGGGCCATGCCCGGCTGAACCCGCCGCCGCTGCCGGCAGAGTCGGTTCGCGTGAAAGGCAGGGGGCGCCAACGGCGCCTTCAGCCGCTCTGTGTAGACAGGGCGGGATGCCGCCCCCTGCGCGGTGTCCACACCCTTCAGGTTCGCGCACCCGCGCCAAACGCCCGTTCAATCAATCGGTTGCAAGTGCCTGTCTGCGCGGGCATAATGGGCGGCCCCGTATTGCGGGGGTGCTGTTTTGAACGGTTTCACGCTTTTCAACGGCAACAGGACCGGCCTGGTTCCCAGTGGGGATCCCGGGCTTACAAGCAGGCAAGGGCACGGACGGAAAGTGTGGCAATGCCACCGCCCTGGTCAGTGACAAAACACCATCAAGGACATTGCAATGCCCAAGATCAAGACCAACCGGGCGGCGGCCAAGCGTTTCCGCAAGACCGCCTCCGGCAAGTTCAAGGCTGGCCACGCCAACCGTAGCCACATCCTCACGAAGAAGTCGACCAAGCGGAAGCGCAATCTGCGTCAGACGAACCATGTTCGTGCAGAAGACGCAGGCCGTTTGAACCGTATGCTTCCCTACCTCTGAGGACTGACCCATGGCACGAGTAAAGCGTGGCGTACAGGCGCGTCGCCGTCACAAGAAAATCCTGACCCTGGCGAAGGGTTATTACAACGCTCGCCGCAAGGTCTTCCGCGTTGCCAAGCAGGCCGTGATCAAGGCACAGCAGTACGCCTACATCGGTCGTAAGCAGAAGAAGCGCAATTTCCGTTCGCTGTGGATCACCCGCATCAACGCGGCTGCCCGCATCAACGGCCTGAGCTACAGCCGTTTCATGAATGGCCTGCTCAAGTCCGGCATCACCCTGGACCGCAAGGTTCTGGCTGACATCGCCGTGCACGACGCAGCCGGTTTTGCTGCACTGGCCGAAAAGGCCAAGGGCGCACTGGCGGCATAAGTCCATTCCCCTGCCGTTGCCGTTCACGCGCAACGGCTGTGGGTAAGGCAAATGCATGGGGAAGGGCGCAAGTCCTTCCCCATTCTTTTTTGTGTTGGCGATGGCCCTCCCGGTGCCATCGCTCGACAGCGGTGGCGACGGGGGTCGGCCCGACGCGCATCGCGATGGCATACCGACGCGAGGCTCCGGCTATCCATGAGTGACATCCAATCCCTGACCACCCAGGCGCTGGCCGACGTGGCTGCTGCCCAGAGCCCGGACGCGCTGGAAGCCCTGCGCGTGGCACTGCTCGGCAAGAGCGGCAGCATCACCGCCCAGCTCAAGCAGCTCGGCGCACTGCCCGCCGACGAGCGCAAGGCCGCCGGTGAGGCGATCAACCGTGCCCGCGACGCGCTGACCACCGCGCTGGGCGAACGCAAGGCCGTGCTGGAAGACGCTGCGCTCGACGCGCGCCTGGCCGCCGAAGCGATCGACATCACCCTGCCGGGGCGCCGCGACGAACGTGGTGGCCTGCATCCGGTCACCCGTACCCTGGAGCGCATCACCGAGATCTTCGGCCGCCTCGGGTATGAACTGTCCGAAGGTCCGGAAATCGAAGACGACTGGCACAACTTCGAAGCCCTGAACTTCCCGCCGCACCACCCGGCGCGTGCGATGCACGACACCTTCTATTTCGGCGATGGCCGCCTGCTGCGCACGCATACCTCCGGTGTGCAGGTGCGCTACATGGGCGACCACGCGCCGCCGCTGCGCATGATCGCCGCCGGCAAGGTCTATCGCAGCGACAGCGACCAGACCCACTCGCCGATGTTCCACCAGGTCGAAGGCCTGCTGGTCGACGAGCATTCCACCTTCGCCGACCTGAAGGGCACGCTGTCCGAGTTCGTGCGCGCCTTCTTCGAGCGCGACTTCGAGATGCGCTTCCGCCCCAGCTACTTCCCGTTCGTCGAACCCGGCGCCGAAGTGGACATCGCCTGGCAGCAGCCCGACGGCAGCACCCGCTGGCTGGAAGTGCTCGGTTGCGGCATGGTCCACCCGAACGTGCTGCGCAACGTGGGCATCGATCCGGAGCGCTACACCGGCTTCGCGTTCGGCCTGGGCGTGGAGCGTTTCGCGATGCTGCGCTACGGGGTCAACGACCTGCGCGCGTTCTTCGAGAACGATGTGCGGTTCCTGAAGCAATTCGCCTGATGACGGCATGCCGGGCAGCGCCCGGCACCACGATTGTTGAATTACGGCCAGGCGCATGCGCCGGCCCACCAGGGTGACACCATGAAATTCTCTGAAAACTGGCTGCGCAGCCACGTCCCGACCACCGTTTCACGCGATGAACTCGGCGCGGTGCTGACCGCCATCGGCCTCGAAGTGGAAGAGGTCGATGCATTGGGCGAGGGCCTGCAGCATGTGGTAGTGGCGCGGATCGTGTCCGCCGAACGCCATCCGGAAGCCGACCGCCTGCAGATCTGCCAGGTCGACGCAGGGCAGGGCGAGCACCTTCAGATCGTCTGCGGTGCCCCGAACGCGCGCGCCGGGCTGGTTGCACCGCTGGCGATGGTTGGTGCGCAGATCGGCGAGCTGAAGATCAAGCCGGCGCAGCTGCGCGGCGTGGCCTCCAACGGCATGCTGTGCTCGGCCAGGGAACTGGGCCTGGACAGCGATGCATCGGGTCTGTTCGAGCTGCCCGACGATGCGCCGGTCGGCCAGTCGCTGGTGGAGTACCTCGGCCTGCCCGACGCCAGCATCGAGATCAAGCTGACCCCCAACCGCGCCGACTGCTTCAGCATCCGCGGCATCGCCTTCGACGTGGCCGCCGCGTGCGCCAGCGAAGTGGTGCCGTTCGATGCCGCACCGGTCGCGGCCGTGGGCAGCCGTGAGCTGACCATTGCGCTGCAGGCCGGCGCCGAGGCACCGCGTTTCGTTGGCCGCGTCATCGAAGGCGTCAACCCGCGCGCGGCAACCCCGCTGTGGATGGCCGAGCGCCTGCGCCGCAGCGGCGTGCGGCCGGTGTCGCTGCTGGTGGACATCACCCAGTACGTGATGCTGGAACTGGGTCAGCCGATGCACGCCTACGACCTGGACACCCTGCAGGGCAGCATCGGCGTGCGCCGTTCGCGCGCCGGCGAATCCGTGAAACTGCTCGACGGCCGCGACGCCGCGCTGGACGACAGCTTCCTGGTGGTGACCGACGCGGACCGTCCGGTCGCGCTGGCCGGCCTGATGGGCGGCTTCGATACCCGTGTCACCGACGACACCACTGCCGTGTTCCTGGAGGCGGCGCACTTCGCGCCGGCCGCCATCATGGGCCGCGGCCGCAAGCTGGGCCTGCATACCGATGCCGGACACCGCTTTGAGCGGGGCGTG
Organism: Stenotrophomonas sp. Marseille-Q5258; assembly: GCF_946900935.1. NCBI lineage: Bacteria > Pseudomonadati > Pseudomonadota > Gammaproteobacteria > Lysobacterales > Lysobacteraceae > Stenotrophomonas > Stenotrophomonas sp. Marseille-Q5258. Next base: position 17,731 of record NZ_CAMPPN010000011.1, on the reverse strand, counting down.
GACCCGGCGTTGCCGCGTACGGCGGTCGAGTACGCTACCCGTCTGATCCTGGACCTGGCCGGCGGCACGCCGGCACCGGTGACCGAAGCCGTCAATGCCGGCGACCTGCCGGCAACCGCTGCCATCACCCTGCGCCGCGCGCGCATCGCCCGTGTGCTGGGCATCCAGATCGCCGATGCCGACGTGGAGCGGATCCTGCGCGCGCTGGGCATGGACGTGACCGCCGCGGCCGAGGGCTGGCAGGTCACCGCGCCGAGCCGTCGCTTCGACATCGCCATTGAAGAAGACCTCATCGAGGAACTGGCCCGTATTCACGGCTACGAGCGCATCCCGACCACGCTGCCGGGCGGTGCCTCGCGCGTGGCGATGCCCAGTGAGACCCGACTGGACGACCTCAGCACCCGCCGGCAGCTGGTGGCCCGCGACCTGCAGGAAACCATCAATTACGCCTTCGTCGACGCCAACCTGCTCGCGCAGTGGCAGCTCGCCGAGGCGCTGGTGCCGCTGGCCAACCCGCTGTCGGCCGAACTGGCCGTGATGCGCCCGTCGCTGCTGCCGGGCCTGGTCGCCACGCTGGGGCGCAATGCCGCCCGCCAGCTGGGCCGCGTGCGCCTGTTCGAGCTGGGCCGCGTCTTCCACCGCCAGGCCGGCGAGGGCCAGCCGGCACCGCTGGAAACCCAGCGCGTGGCTGCGGCCATCTGTGGCGACGCCGATACCCAGCAGTGGGGCATCGCTTCGCGCAAGGTGGACTTCCACGACCTCAAGGGCGACCTGGAGTCGCTGGCCGCCGCCAGTGGCGCGGTACTGACCTTCCAGCCGTCGCAGCGCCCCTACGGCCACCCGGCACGGTCAGCCGAGGTGCTGCGCGACGGCGTCAACCTGGGCTGGATCGGCCAGGTCCACCCGCGCCTGGCCAAGGCGCTGGACATCGACGTGGACGTGTACGCCTTCGAGCTGGACCTGGCGCTGTTGGCCGCCCGCGCCCTGCCGCGTGCCAACGAGCTGTCGCGTTACCCCTCGGTGCGCCGCGACCTGGCCTTCCTGGTGCCCGAAGCGGCCGCCTGGACGGACCTGGAGGCAACCCTGCGCCGGGCCGTCGGGCCGCTGCTGCGGGAAGTCATCCTGTTCGACCGGTACGTCGGGCAGGGGGTCGAGCCAGGCTTCAAGAGTCTCGCTATGGGCTTGATTTTGCAGGACAAGTCGCGCACTCTGACGGACCGCGACGTGGATTCGGTAGTGGCCGAGGCGGTCACTGTCATGGAGCGTGAACACCACGCCCGGATCCGTGGTTGAGCGGGAAGCATGGGGGTAGCAGGCAATGGCATTGACCAAGGCTGAGATGGCCGAAAAGCTGTTCGACGAAGTCGGTCTGAACAAGCGTGAAGCCAAGGAATTTGTCGACGCGTTCTTCGATGTGTTGCGAGAGGCATTGGAACAGGGACGTCAGGTGAAGCTCTCCGGCTTCGGCAATTTCGACCTGCGGCGCAAGAACCAGCGCCCGGGTCGCAATCCCAAGACCGGCGAGGAAATTCCTATTTCCGCCCGCACGGTGGTCACCTTCCGTCCGGGCCAGAAGCTCAAGGAAAGGGTGGAGGCATATGCTGGATCCGGGCAGTAACCGCGAACTTCCGCCGATACCGGCCAAGCGCTACTTCACCATCGGTGAGGTCAGCGAGCTGTGCGATGTCAAACCGCACGTGCTGCGCTACTGGGAAACCGAGTTTCCCAGTCTCGAGCCGGCCAAGCGGCGCGGCAACCGTCGCTACTACCAGCGCCACGACGTGCTGATGGTGCGCCAGATCCGCGGCCTGCTCTACGAACAGGGCTACACGATCGGCGGCGCGCGGCTGCGCCTGGAAGGCGCCGGCGCGCGCGACGAATCGGCACTGAGCAACCAGATCATCAGGCAGACGCGGATGGAACTGGAAGAAGTGCTGCAATTGCTGCGCCGCTGAACCCTTTTTCGATCGGATCGTTTATACTCGTCGGCCCGCTGCAAGGCGGGGACATTGCCAGCATCATCGGGGCGTAGCGCAGCCTGGTAGCGCATCTGCCTGGGGGGCAGAGGGTCGTCGGTTCAAATCCGGCCGTCCCGACCATTGTTGGCGATCAGAACAAGGGCTTGCACAGCGATGTGCGGGCCCTTTTTCGTTGCACGCTGTTCCAACCTGCCTAGTCGAAGTAGAACGACACACCCAGCCCGGCCTGCAGATCGGGGCTGGCGTTGTCCAGGCCGACATCGAACGAGGCATCCAGCTGCACGCGCGGGCGCAGCATCCAGGTCACGCCGGCACCGGCGATGGCGGTGGAGGGATCGCCGTCGCTGTCGGTGAAGCCCAGTTCGACATAGCTGCTGACCGTGTCGGTGAGCGCCACGCTGAGGCTGGGCGACCAGGTGAATTCGTCCGCGCCCGCGCCGCGCACTGCGTTGGCGTACAGCGCGCCGCTCCACCGGTCGTTGAAGATGTATTCGTAGCTGGCCCCGAGCGCGTACTGTGTGCCGCCCTCGGAGAAGTCGCGGTCGCCGGTGGCGAATGTGCTGCTGGCGAGCAGGGCCACACTGTGCCGGTCCGATCCCGTGGGCAGGGCGAATTTGAGCGCCAGGCCGGCATCGCCCGCACCGCGTTCGGTGTGGGTGGGGCCGCCGCGCGGACGCAGCTGCAGCCGGTTCCACGGCGTGGCGAAGGCCTGCAGCTCCAGCCGTTCGGCCAGGCCCATGCGCAGGGTGATGTCGCTGCTGTACTGCGTGCTCAGCACGCCGTCGGCGTCGCGATCACGTTCCAGGCTGGGCAGGCCCAGTTCCAGCGCGAGCGCGCCACGCGGCACAGTGTCGGTGGAGAAGCCGATGCCGGGACGATCGAACGACGGCGGTTGCGTGTCGTCGCTGCCTTGGGCATGGGCGGTGGCGGCGAACAACAGCAGGCATGCAGCAACAGGCAGGCGCATCGACAACTCCCGGACAGGCAGCGGAACCACGGACCGTCCGCCGGCGGCGGACACGGCCGGGAGTATGCACACTCCGGCCGCGCGCGGATGTGCAGGGCGCGGCGGCGATGCGGCCGCCTCGCTCAGTGTGCCGGTCGCGTCATTGCCATCAGGGCGTGCAGGACGCGGTCGGTGTCGCCGGCGGCGGGCCGTCCCGTGCAGGCGCTTTGCAGCCATACGCCGTCGGCGGCGTAGCGGGCCGCGATCAGGCGTGGGTCGCGGCCTTCTTCGGGATGCTGCTGCAGGCGCTCGTGCAGCCAGCGACGGCGGGCGCTGATCCAGTCCGGTTCAACGCAGCGGGTGTGCGCGCCGGTGGCCGCCGAGCGCGACGCGTCCAGCAGCGTGGCGATGTAGGCGCGCGAGAAGCGGCCGTAGGCCATCGGGTCGATGGCCATGCGTTGGCGCACGGCGTCGTCGAAGCGCAACACCGCGGCCGCGCTGGCCTCCGTCGCGGGAACGGGTACGCCCGGGTGGGGCGCATGCGTGATCTTGCTGCTCGGGTTCATCGGTCGACTCCGTGGCGGGCGGGGGAATACAGAATCCATTCAATGACGGCGCGGCGGTCCGGCTCGATCTGCAGAGCGCGTCCGGTGATACGACGTACGGGTCCCCCGGGCATGGTCAGAAGCCGTAACTGAGGGAGACGGCCGCCGAATCCATATGGTCGCCGCGCGTCATCGGGCTGTCGCGCACCGCATCGGACAGCCGGCTGCGGCGCAGCGAGGCGGTGCCGGTCCAGTGCGTGCCCAGCGGCATCACCACGGTGACATCCATGTACGGCGACGCGCCGCTGCCGGCCTCGTAGCGGGCCAGGCCGCTGCGCAGCGCTTCGGCTTGGCTGACACCGAAGTAGTAATCGTTGAGTTTGCTGCTGGCGTAGTTGACGCCCACGCCCGGAATCAGCCGCACCTTGCCCACCGGCAGCGGGTAGCTGTAGCGCGCATCGGCAGCGACGCCGCCGCCGTGGCCGGTGACCTCGGCCTCGGCGCTGGCCTGCACCACGCCCCAGTCGGCGCTGTGGCGCCAGGCCAGACCGGCCATGCCGGACAGGCTGCGGTTGGAGAGCTGACGCAGCTGCGGGTTGTCGGTGTCGCGGTGCTTGAAGCGCATCATGTACGGCGACAGCGTGGCCGACAGCTCCGTGCCACCCTGATTGACCAGGCGGTAGCCCACCGCGCCGCCGCGGAAGTAGAACGATCTGCCTTCATAGCTGATCAGCGGCGCGGGGATGGTATCGGTGTCGTAGCCGGCGTAGGGCGACTTCAGGGCCACCACGGCCACTCCGACGCTGGTGCGTTTGGGAGCCGGGGCGGTGTCCCCGGCCTGGGCGGCGGGAACGGCCACCAAGGGCAGCAGTGCCAGCAGGGTGGCGGCCGGATGACGCGGGAGAGCGGGAAGACGGAGCTGCATGTACCTGTCGCGGGGGGAGGATCAGCGGACAGGATGGACGGGCTACATTGTCGGAACGTTGCGCTGGATCGCGCGGTACCATCGAGCCCCCCGCTCGCCCCCCGTATCCCGCATGCGCATCCTCCTGCTCGAAGACGACCCGGAAATGGCCGGCGCTATCCAGGTGAGCCTGGGCCGGCACGGCATGGTCGTGGACGTGGTGGGCAGCATGGCCCAGGCCGCCGAAGCGCTGCGCGCCGGCGTGCACCAGATCCTGCTGCTGGACCGGCAACTGCCCGATGGCGACGGTGCCGGCTTCGTGCAGGTGGCGCGCGGACTGATCGCCAACCTGCCGGTGATCATGCTGACCGCGCGCGGATCGGTCGCCGACCGGGTGACCGGGCTGGACGTCGGTGCGGACGATTACCTGACCAAGCCGTTCGCGGTCGAGGAGCTGCTGGCGCGCATCCGTGCGATCTCGCGGCGGCCCTCGCAGATCGCATTGCCTGAACTGGCGCTGGGGCGGCTGCAGTTTGATTTCGTGGCGCGCCAGGCCAGCGTGGACGGTGTACTGCTCGCGCTGCCGCGACGGCAGTTGCTGGTGCTTGAAGCGCTGGCGCTGCGCCAGGGACGCACGGTGGCGCGCGCGGCGCTGCTCGAAGCGGTGTACGGCTTCGACGATGCGATCCAATCCAACGCGCTGGACGCGCACGTGTCCAAGCTGCGCAAGGCACTGGCCGAAGCCGATGCGCGCGTGGAGGTGCACGTGATGCGCGGCATCGGCTATCTGTTGAAGGAGGCGTCATGAAGTTCCTCAAGCCCGGCTCGCTGTCCTTCAGCCTGGCCTGGAAGATCTGCCTGATCCAGATCACGATGGTGGCCATCGCACTGGGCGCGCTGGTGCTGGCGTACGGCGACCGCAGCGCGGCCTACATCGACTGGAACCTGAGCCAGACCCTGGCCGATGCGATCCAGGTCCACGACGACGCGCTGCGCGTGGACTGGGTGGCGGTGAATGCGGTGAGCCGTGATCGCCCGGCGGGCTTCTGGTTCGTGGCCGCCGATGAGCAGGGACGGCGCTTGACCCACGGCACCGTGCCGCCGGTCTACCGGTCGCTGGTGCAGCAGCTTCAGCACATAGAACCCACCGACGTCCGCACCCGCACCCGTGGCGATGAACTCGCCGTGCGGGTGATGGTGGGCGAGCATGGCGACGACCGTGTGCACGTGATGATGGGCGGCATGCCGCAGCACGGATTGTGGCGGCAGATGCTGGTGGTGATGCGCTATCTCGGGGGCTGGATCGCCGGCCCGCTGATCGTGATCACGCTGGTGGCCGCGCCCTGGGTAATCCATCGTTCGCTGCGCGGGGTGAACCGCATGGCCGCGCAGGCCGCCGCGATCCAGGTCACCGAGCGCGGCACCGGGCTGGACACGCGTGCGGTGCCGGCCGAGATCTACCCGCTGGTGGACGCCTTCAACGCAGCCGTGCGGCGGATCGGCGAAAGCTACGACGCGCAGGACCGTTTCCTGGCCGGCGCCGCGCACGAACTGCGCATGCCGATTGCGATTCTGGCCACGCGCATCGCCAACCTGCCCGCAGGTGCCGAGCGCGCACGCCTGCAGCTGGACCTGAGCCGGCTGGGCAACATCACCGAACAGCTGTTGGACCTGCAGCGCCTGGACCACCATGCCAGCCAGTCGCAGCGGGTGGACCTGGCCGCACTGACCGGCGACGTGGCCGGCGACGTGGCGCCGCTGGTGGTCGACGCCGGCTATGCGTTCTCGGTGGACGCGCCGTCGAAGCCGGTGTGGGTCCGTGGCGACCCGCATGCGCTGCACCGCGTGGTGGCCAGCCTGGTGCAGAACGCCATCGCGCATGGCGGCGGCCGCGGCACCATCGAGATCGCGCTGGACCCCGCCGCCGAGCTGTGTGTCAGCGATGACGGCCCCGGGGTGCCGCTGGCCGAGCGTGAATCGATCTTCGAACCGTTCCACCGGCTGCGTCCCAGCGGCAGCGGCAGTGGGCTGGGCCTGCACCTGGCACGCGAGATCGTGCATCGCCACGGCGGCACCATCGCCGTGGTGGAGGCGGCCACCGGCGGCGCGCGGTTCCGCATGCGGCTGCCGCTGGACAGCGCGTTGCCATGACCTATGGCAGGCGAAGCGCCCGGCGTGGGGGCGAAGAATCGGTCGGGTTCCCCCTTTCCTGGCGAGGCTGCATGAATCTGTCCCTGTGTGTACGTACTGCGGCCGTTGCCGCCGTGCTGTCGCTGTCGCTGTCAGCCTGTGCGACCACCGATGACGTTGCCGGCCCGCCGCAGTGCGAGGACTCGCCGCTGGTCAAGGAACTGCCCGACCAGGTGGCCCGGCGCGAAAGCCGGTGCCGCGACAGCATCCAGGTGTGGTCCAGCGAGAAGCGCGGCAGTGACCAGCCGCTGGACTTCAGCGGCAAGAACAAGGGCGATTGAGCCGTAGGCCGTGACCGCTCAGCGCGGTTGCGGCGTTTTCGCTGCCGGGCTGGCGCAGTAGGCGTCGATCGCCGCAGGCGTGTTGTCCAGGCCTTGTGCCTTGGCCAGCTCCCACGGCCGCTCGCACTGGCCGCTGCGCGCGCACCAGCGATAGCCGGCCGAGCCGATGCAGCCGTGGCTGTCGCGGTCGCCGCCGACAACAGGGGGCGAGGGCGGCGCTGACGGCACCGCGGGCGAGCAGGCGGCCAGCAGGCCGCAGGACAACAGAAGCGACAGGGCAGTCCTCATCGGGGCGGTGTCCGGGGGGCGATGGCCGCAGGGTAACGCCCTGCGGGCCCGCGATCCTGACGGCGTCCTCACCTGGCGCCGATGCGCCTGGGGTTCACCTGTCCATCACCACCGCTTGGGTGTGATGGCCCGGGCACGGCAGGGAGGCTGGCATCCGCACAGCCCCGCGCGTTGCCCCGGGAGAATCCGCATGATGCCTGTTTCCGCCGTGCGTTGGGCCCTGATTGCGCTTGCCGCCGCGTGCGTGCCGCCACCGGCGCAGGCCTGCACCCGCCTGGTGTATCTGGGCGACAACCAGGACGTGATCACCGCCCGCTCTATGGACTGGAAGACCGACGTCGCCACCAACCTGTGGGTGTTTCCGCAGGGTATCGCACGCGAGGGACAGGCCGGGCGCAATTCGATCCGCTGGACCTCGCGCTACGGCAGCGTGATTGCCAGCGGATATGACATCTCCACCACCGACGGCCTCAACGAGGCCGGCCTGTCGGCGAACCTGCTGTGGCTGGTCGAATCGGAGTATCCGCAGCAGCGCAGCGGCAAGCCGGGCCTGGCGATCTCGCTGTGGGCGCAGTATGTACTCGACAATTTCGCTACCGTGGCCGAGGCGGTCGCCGCGCTGGAGCGCGAGCCGTTCTCGATCGTCACCGATGCGGTGCCCGGCGAAGCACGGCTGGCCACGCTGCACCTGTCCATGTCCGATGCCACCGGCGACAGTGCCATCGTCGAGTACATCGGCGGCCGCCAGGTCATCCACCATGACCGGGCCTACCAGGTGATGACCAACTCGCCGGTGTTCGAACAGCAGCTGGCGCTCAACAGCTACTGGCAGCAGATCGGTGGCACGGTGATGCTGCCGGGAACGAACCGATCGGCCGACCGGTTCGCGCGCGCGTCGTTCTACGTCAACGCCATTCCCAAAAGCGAGGACCCGGTGGTCGCGCTGGCCAGCGTGTTCAGCGTGATCCGCAACGTCTCGGTGCCCTACGGCATCGCCACGCCGGGCGAACCGAACATTTCATCCACGCGCTGGCGTACCGTGGCCGACCACAAGCGCCGGCTGTACTTCTTCGAATCCGCGCTGACGCCGAACACCTTCTGGGTGGACCTCAACAGGATCGACTTCTCGCGGGCGACCGGCAGGGTTCTCACGCTGGACCTTGGACCGGACCAGCGCAATGTGTTCGCCGGCGACGCGCTGCCGCAGTTCCGGCCGTCGGCACCGTTCGCGTTCCTGGGCACGCCGGACTGAGCGGCTGGCCGGATCACGCCGGCCGGTCGGAGTCGAAAATTCAGACTATTCCGATGTTCCAAACGGAAGGGGCGATCTATCGTGGTTCCCGAGAGCTGGACGCTCTCCCGATGCCCCCGCGTGTGCCACCGGTTCCAGGGAACTGGAGGGTCGCCGCGTGCCCCCGCCACGGAAACGATAGGAATGCCCATCATGTTGATCACCGTGCAATGCCAGGAGCGCCAATGGCGCGTGGTTCATCCGTCGCGCCCGGACGCCATCGATTTCCCGAATGGTGCAGTGGCGTTTGATTTCGCCGATGCGATGGCGCGCGAGCATCACGCCAGTACCGGCGGCGCCAGCGCCGTGCGCGTGGAAGTGCAGGACGCGGCAGTGGAAGCGGTGCGTTACGGGTAACCGCGCCCGCGGGCGGAGGGTTCCCCGTGCCAGCGCCAGCCGCCGCAGTGCCCGCGGCGTCCGCTGGATACGCTGGGGACGTGGCCGATGCGGGTCCGGGAAGCGTCGGATCCGCTGATCGCGCTCCAGCCGCGCCGTGTCTGCGCCATCGACGGCTGTTCCACACGCCGCCGCCGCAGCGCATGCTGGAGGTGATGGTCTGCAGTGGCAGATGTGACAGCACCTCATGCGCGTCAGTCAGGCAGGCGTCGGTTACCTAAATAGGGCATGAAATCGACGACTTCCGGCCTATGTCGCCTACGGCCGCTTTGCCACATCCTGTTCGCCACCACCACACACGGTTTCGAGGCAGGCATGAGGAGCAATGGGATGAGGCAGGGAAAGCAGCGATGGCTGTGGGCGTTGCTGCCCTCGATGCTGGTGCTGGGCGCCACCGCGCACGCGCAGCAGTACGAACGCTATGACGACGGCTACAACAGTGGCCCGGTGCGCTGCGAGTCGAACAAGAACCGCACCCAGCAGTGTCCGCTGGACGGCCGCGCGCGGCTGGTGCGGCAGATTTCCGGCTCGCCGTGCATCGAAGGCGAGACCTGGGGCCAGGCACGCAATGGCGTGTGGGTGACCCGGGGCTGCCGTGCGGAGTTCATCGCCGAGCGTGGGCGTCCCTCGCATGGCGGTGGCCACTGGAATGGCGGCGGCGGCTGGAACAACGGCGGCGGCCGTGGCGAGATCATCAGCTGCGACTCCAAGGACCGTCGCGATCGCCGCTGCAACGTCACTATCCGCCGCGATGTGCGGCTGGTACGCCAGACCTCGGGCACGGCGTGCATCGAGGGGCAGACGTGGGGTTGGGACCGCAATGGCGTGTGGGTGACCGGCGGTTGCCGCGGCCAGTTCCTGGTCAACTGATTCCACCCGGGCCCCGTGCCTCGGGCGTCAGAAAAATCTGATACAGATCACAGTTTCGATGGATTACTGTGCGCGTCGTGGGCCGAATGCGGCCCCGACGCGCCAGAGTGACCGCGCCACGCTGGCGGCGGTCACGCTCTGGCCCGATATGCCGCCTCAAGGAGAGAGCAACGCATGTTGATCCGCCTGCAACTGGACGAGCGCCTGTGGCGCGTGGTCCACCCGGACAAGCCCGACGGGCTGCGTTTCCGCAACAGTGCCATCGCCTTTGATTTCGCCGACGCGTTGGCGCGCCTCCACCACGCCGATACCGGCCAGCGCAGCGCGGTGCGTGTGGAAGCCAGCGGTGCCTGCGTGGAAGCTGTGAGCTACGGCTGAGCGCGCGGTACCGGGCAACGCCCGGCACGCGCGGCGGGACTCAGCCTGCCGCGCTGAGCGGCTGGCCGAGGGTGGCCAGGGTCGGCCAGCGCTTGAGCACGGCGGCACGGATGCCGGCGGCATCGATACCGGCTTCGGCCAGCAGATCCTCGCGGCTGGCGTGGTGCTGGAAGCTGTCGGGCAGGCCCAGGTGCAGGAACGGCCGCAGCACGTCCTCGGCATTGAGCAGTTCGGCCACGCCGGAGCCGGCGCCGCCGGCCACGACGTTGTCCTCGAGGGTCACAAAGCCGTCATGGCGCTGCGCCAGCTCCAGCAGCAGGTCGCGGTCGAGCGGCTTGATGAAGCGCATGTTGACGACCGTCAGGCCGAGTTCGCGGCCCACTTCCTCGGCCGCCGGCAGGGTGCTGCCGAATGCGAGCAGGGCAACACGACTGCCGGGCACGCGTACCTCGGCCTTGCCGATCTCCAGTGTGGACAGGTCGGTCCCGGCCGCCACGCCGGTGCCGCTGCCGCGCGGGTAGCGCACAGCGGCCGGGCCGGGGTAGCGCAGGCCGGTGGTCAGCATCTGGCGGCATTCGGCCTCGTCCGACGGCGCCATCACCACCATGTGGGGCACGCAGCGCAGGAAGCTCAGGTCCAGGTTGCCGGCGTGCGTGGCGCCATCCGGGCCGACCACGCCGGCGCGGTCGATCGCGAACAGCACGTCCAGCTGCTGGACGGCCACGTCATGGACCAGCTGGTCGTACGCGCGCTGCAGGAACGTGGAGTAGATCGCCACGACGGGTTTGGCGCCCTGGGTGGCCATGCCGGCGGCGAGGGTGACGGCATGCTGCTCGGCGATGGCCACGTCGAAGTAGCGCTCCGGGTACTCCTTGCTGAAACGCACCAGGCCGGACCCTTCGCGCATCGCCGGGGTGATGCCGAGCAGGCGCGGTTCGGTGGCGGCGGCATCGCACAGCCAGTCGCTGAAGACGTCGGTATAGGTCGGCTTCTTGGCGCCGCCCTTGGCGATCAGGCCCTTGTCCGGATCGAACGGACCCACGGCGTGGTAGCCGATCTGGTCGCCTTCGGCGCGTTCGTAGCCCTTGCCCTTGGTGGTCATCACGTGCAGCAGCTTCAGACCCTTGAGGCTCCGGAGCGTCTTCAGCGTGGCCACCAGCGCCGGAATGTCGTGGCCGTCGATCGGCCCGGTGTAGTGGAAGCCCATTTCCTCGAAGAACGTGGACGGCACGAACATGCCTTTCCAGTGCTCTTCCCAGCGCTTGACGAAGCGCGCGGTGGGGTTGTTCTTCTTGTCGCCGAGAATCTTCTTGCCACCCTCGCGCAGCGCATTGAGCGTGCGGCTGCCGGTGGCGCGGCCGAGCATCTTGGTCAGTCCGCCGACGGCCTCGGAGATCGACATGTTGTTGTCGTTGAGGATCACCAGCAGGTTCGGCTCGGTCTCCATGCCGCCGGCGTGGTTCAGCGCCTCATAGGCCATGCCGGCGGTCATCGCGCCGTCGCCGATCACCGCCACTACCTTGCGGTCGTCGCCTTCGCGCTGGCGGGCGATGGCCATGCCGAGCGCGGCCGAGATCGAGGTCGAGGAATGACCGACGCCGAAGGTGTCGAATTCGCTTTCTTCGCGCTTGGGGAACGGCGCCACGCCGTCCTTCTGCTTGACGGTGTGGATCTGGTCGCGGCGGCCGGTCAGGATCTTGTGCGGGTAGGTCTGGTGCCCCACGTCCCACACCAGCTGGTCGACCGGCGTCTGGTACAGATAGTGAAGCGCGACAGTCAGTTCGATCACGCCCAGGCCTGCGCCGAAGTGGCCGCCGCTCTTGCCGACCGATTCGATCAGGTACGCGCGCAACTCGTCGGCAATGGCGGGCAGTTCGGATTCTTCGAACCTGCGCAGATCATCCGGTGACTGGATGCGCGCGAGGCGGGGATAGCGTGCGGAATCGATCATTTTTATCGCGCTTCTTCTCAAGCGCCTATTTTCGCCCCCAAACCGGGGTGGGGCAAGCAAACCGCCACGTCGGTGACCAAATGGTGAGGGTGCCTGCGTCAGTCTGCCGCGGTTCAGGCCGCCAGTTTGGAGCGCTTGGGCAGCTGTGCGCGCAGGAAGGCCATCTGGTCGGCCAGAATATTGCGGTTGGAGAGGATCATGTGCTCGATCCAGCTCGGCCGGTACGGCACCGCCAGCAGGGGCATGCCGGCCTGCTGCGGGGTCCGGTTGCTCTTGCGCGAATTGCAGTGGAAGCAGGCGCTGACCACGTTCTCCCAGACGTCCAGGCCGCCCTTGGAAATCGGCATGACGTGGTCGCGGGTCAATTGCGGGCGATTGAACTGCTGCCCGCAGTACAGGCACAGGTGCGAATCGCGCGCGAACAGCGCCGGGTTGGACAGGTTCGGGGTGGGGTCCAGCGCGCGCGAGCGCGCATGGCCGCGCGCGGCGATGATCGGGTGCAGGTCCATGCCGCTGCGCAGGCCGGTATCGCGGCTGATGCCACCGTGGATGTGCACGCAGGGGTCGCCGAGGGTCCAGGCGACGGCATCACGGGCGTAAAGGCAGGCCGCATCCTGCCAGGTGATCCAGTCCAGCACCCGCCCGTGGGCATCCAGCGACAACAGGCGGACCGAGCCGGGCCGGTGCAGCGTGGCGATGGGCGATGCTTCGGCGACCGGGGCGGACGAGGCTCCGGTATCGATCAGACCCAAGCGTGTAGTGTCTGTCTCCATCGGGAAAACAGCTTATACCCGAATCATTACGAATTGTGTATAGGCGCGCAACGGAGGTGCGCGCCGGGCCGGGCCGACGGTCGGTCGGCACCGGCCCTGCACAGTCAGGCCCCGAACCGCGCGTCGTCCATCGCCATCAGCGATTCCGCCCCGGCCTGGATGGCCGCCGCGTGGCTGAGCGTGCGCGGCAGCACACGGGCGAAGTAGAAACGCGCGGTCTCGCGCTTGGCCTGCTTGAACGCCTCGCTCTGGGCGGAGGCGTCGGCGGCGGCGACGCTGCGCGCCCACCAGTAGGCCAGCACCACGTAGCCCGAGTAGAACAGGTAGTCGAAGCTGGCCGCGCCCAGCTCGTCGGGGTTGCCGGCCGCGCGCTGCAGGGTGGCCAGGGTCAGCGAGCCCCACTCGTCGGCCTTGGCGCGGAGCGGGGTGATGAACTCGGCCAGCGCCGCGTCGCCCTCATTGGCCTTGGCGAACGCCTCGATCTCGGCCAGCATCAGCTTCAGGCCCGCGCCCTGGCTGGACGCGGTCTTGCGCCCGATCAGGTCCAGCGCCTGGATGCCGGTGGTGCCTTCGTACAGGGTGGTGATGCGCGCATCGCGGGCAAGCTGCTCCATGCCGTGCTCGCGGATGTAGCCGTGGCCGCCGAAGCACTGCAGGGCGTTGTAGGTGTTCTCGATCCCCCATTCGGTCTGGCAGGCCTTGGAGATCGGGGTCAGGAAGCTCACCAGCGTATCGGCGCGTTCCCGCTCGGCGGCATCGTCGGCGTGGTGGGCAACATCGACCAGCGTGGCCGCGTGCAGCGCGAGCAGGCGGCTGCCCTCGACCAGGGACTTGACCGTCAGCAGCATGCGTCGGACGTCCGGATGTACCAGGATCGGATCGGCCGGCTTGTCGGGGAACTTGGCACCGCTCAGTGCGCGCGACTGCAGACGGTCACGCGCGTACGCCAGGGCGTTCTGGTAGGCGCGCTCGGACAGGCCGATGCCCTGCAGGCCGACACCGAGGCGCGCGGTGTTCATCATGGTGAACATCGCCTGCAGGCCCTTGTGCGGCTGGCCGACCAGGTAGCCCTGGGCGCCATCGAAGTTCATGACGCAGGTGACCGAGCCCTTGATGCCCATCTTGTGTTCGATCGAGCCGCAGCGCAGCGCATTGCGTTCGCCCACGTTGCCGTCGCGGTCGACCTTGAACTTGGGGGTGACGAACAGCGAGATGCCCTTGGCGCCGGCCGGGGCGTCGGGGAGCTTGGCCAGCACCAGGTGCACGATGTTGTCGGTGAGGTCGTGCTCACCGGCGGTGATGAAGATTTTGGTGCCGGTGATCGCGTAGCTGCCATCGGCGTTCGGCTCGGCCTTGGTCTTGAGCAGGCCCAGATCGGTGCCGCAGTGCGGTTCGGTCAGGCACATGGTGCCCGTCCAGCGGCCTTCGATCAGCGGCTTCAGGAAGGCCTCCTGCTGCCAGGCTTCACCGTGCTGCTTGAGCGCTTCGATGGCGCCATGCGAGAGCAGCGGGAAGTTGCCCCACGCCAGGTTGGCGGCGTTGATCATTTCGTTGAGCGGCACGCCCAGCGTGTGCGGCAGGCCCTGGCCGCCCAGCTCGGGCGCGGCGGTAAGGCCGGTCCAGCCGCCCTCCACGAACTGCGCATAGGCCTGCTTGAAGCCGGGCGGGGTGGTGACCTCACCGGTGGCCTGGTCGAGCACGCAGCCGATTTCATCGCCCACGCTGTTCAACGGTGCCAGCACGGTGGTGCTGAAACGGCCGGCTTCTTCCAACACGGCATCGACCACGTCGGTGGTGGCATCGGCAAAGCCCAGGCGGGCAAACAGCGATTCCACCTTGAGGACGTCGTGCAGGGCGAAACGGATATCGGAAAGCGGGGCGGTGTAGCTGCTCATCGGTAGGTCTCGATCAGGTGCAAGGGAAGGCGGACACGCCGCCGGTCAGCGCAGCACGCCGGGCAGGCCGGGGGCCTGGTTGAGCGTGCTGCGTTGGTCGATCTCGAAACTGCGCTGCTTCTTTTCCTGCGGCGTGGCACTGACGGTGCCCGTGAGCCTGTAAGCCAGGGTGCGGTTGCCCGCCAGGGCGTCGGCCACTACCAGGCGGGCGCCGGAGGAAGGTTGCAGGCGCAGGGTGACGACGTCGGCGGACTCGCCGCCGATCGACAGTGCAGGCGTGGTCTGCAGGGTGCCCGCGTCTTCGTCGTCCACCTTCAGGGACAGCGCGACGGCATCGAAGGTCATGGGCATCGAGCTGAAATTCTGCAGCCGCAGGGCGACATCCCAGCCCCCGTCGGCGCGCACGGTCAACTGCTGCAGGCTCGCTGCCGGCGGCGAGACGCGTTTGACTACGCCGGTGTTGCAGGCGGCCAGGGCCAGGGTGGTGCCGGCCACCAGGGCGATCATCGCGGCGGTACGGAAGCGGTGGAACATGGGCGCAATCCTCGTGCAGGGTGCTGCGTGGGTGAAAGCATACTACGGCGTATGGTGGTTGTGCGGCCGCGCGGCGGCCTCCCCGCAAGGGTAGGCGGAGACGGTGTCGTTCAGGTAGGAGGACGCGTCGCGCCGCTCAGTCCAGCGGCGCCATGACCCGCAATGGGCCCAGGTCGTAACCCATCGCCTCGGCCCGGGCCTTGAGGTCGGCGAACTGCGCCTTGTCCATGCTCGGCGAGCGCGACAGGATCCACAGGTACTTCCGGTCCGGATCGCCCACGACCGCCCACTGGTAGTCCGGGTCCAGCGCGATCACCCAGTAGTCGGCCCACACCAGCGGCACCCAGGCCAGCCAGTCCGGTACGAAGCGCACCTGCAGCTGGCCAGGCTCATCCGGCACCGGACGCGCCACGCCCTCGGCCGCGATATGTCCGCCGTCCCCGGTGCGGCACGCGTTGTGCACGCTGATGCGACCGTCTGCGCGCAGCGCATAGGTGGCGGTGATGTCGCCCACGCACTTCTTCTGGAACGACACCGGCAGATGGGCGATCTCGTGCCACTGGCCGGCATAGCGTCCCATGTCCAGGGCGGGGACCGAACGCACCGGCGCGGCGGCGCTGGCGACGGTGGCCGACAGAAGCATGCCGAGGGCAAGCAGGGCAGGACGCAGACGCATGGGAGGACTCCTCGGTGGACGCTCGAGCTTAGGAGGCGGCGGCCGCGCCGGTGTAAAAGTTTCGTCATCGCGGTGTGGCGTGCCGGGGCATCGGCGACAGGCGGACGCACGGAAGGCGCCGTGTTTTCACGCATGCGCTGCGATGTGTTCACGACGACGGGACGGCGCGATGACTAGCTTGAATGCTCCAACGGTATCCCGACAGGGGAAAACAGCATGATCAAGTGGGCCATCATTTTTCTGGTCATCGGCCTCATCGCCGGTGCCCTCGGTTTCGCCGGCATCGGCGGGGCAGCCATCGGCATCGCCAAATTCCTGTTCTGGGCCGGCATCATCATCGCCGTCGTGCTGTTCCTGCTCGGCATGACTGTTGCCAAGAAGGTGAGTTAGCGCCCGCCAGCGGATGCCGCGAACGGCATGAGGCAAAAAAAAAGACCTGCATTTCTGCAGGTCTTTTCAAATAGTGGTGGCCGAGGACGGAATCGAACCGCCGACACGGGGATTTTCAATCCCCTGCTCTACCAACTGAGCTACTCGGCCACTTCATCGCTGCGTTGCCGCTGGCGAGGACGCGAATAATACGGAGGTCTGAGAGGTTCGGCAAGCCTTTCATCAAAAAAATTTCACATTTGCTGCTGAGGGTGCCGCGCGGCCTCGCGCATGCCGGCCAGCAGCACGATGCCGATTGCCATGAGGATCGTCGCCAGCAGCAGCGACGCGCGGTAGGAACCGCTGTCGCGGGCGAGCATGCCGGCCACCGTCGGCGCGATGATCTGCGCCACGCCGTAGCTCAGCGTGAGCGTGGCCATCGCCGCAGCGGGGTTCTGCGGATAGTGGCGGCCCACCACGGTAAGCGTGAGGCTGACGATGCCGGCGAAGGTGATCCCAAACAGCAACGCGCTGCCGACGCCCGCAGCGAGGCCGTCGTCGAGCAGCGGCAGCACGAACGACAGGGCCTGCAGCGCGAAGGCGACCCACAGCGCGCGGATCATGCCCACGCGCGCAGCCAGCCGATCCCACAGGAACGTCGACGGCACCGCCGCCAGGCCGACCAGCACCCATACCGCACTGCCATGCCCGCTGAAGACGGCGGTCTGTTCGAGTATGGCGACGATGAAGGTCGCGCCAATGGCGAAGCCGAAGCCGGCGCAGAAGTAGGCAGCGACCAGGAGCACGCGCCAGCGCCGTGATGGCGGTGGCGGCGCGCTGGCCAGGTGTGCCGCCGACGGCGCGGCGGGTGCCGGCATCCAGCGCCACGCCGGCACCAGGAAGACCACGCCGAGCAGCCCCAGCCAGACCCATTGTCCGCTCGAACCGGCGTGCCCGGCCAGGAGCGCGGTCGCCAGGCCGGACACCGCGATACCCAGTCCGAGCCCGGCGAAATGCAGGCCAAGCCGCGGTCGTCGGCGCTGCGCCAGCAGCCAGTTCAACACCAGCCCGGAGGCCAGCAGCAGGCCGGCGGTACTGGACATGCCGGCGATGAAGCGCAGCACGCTCCAGAGCCACGGCCGGGTGGTGCAGCCCATGAGCGCCGTGGCGGCCACCGCGAGCAGCAGGCCGGCCCGGTAGAAGCGGAACCGGCGCTGCGGGTCGCCGACGCGCGCCACCAGCAGGGTGCCGAGCAGGTAGCCCAGGTAGTTGAACGTTGCCAGCCAGCCGCCCTGCGCGGCGCTCAGCCCGGCATCGGCGCGCATCAGCGGCAACAGCGGCGTGTAGGCGAAGCGGGCCAGACCCACGGTGAGTACCAGGGCGCAGATGCCGGCGCCGATCACCTGCCAGGGGTGCAGCGACGACGGGGACGGCGGGGAGGGCAGGGTCATGGTGGTTGAGGGGG